>JACMMD010000114.1 GCA_014379235.1 Anaerolineae bacterium | reverse complement strand
CGGCGCGGTTTGAGTGAACAAATACCAAGTACAGAATTAAAAGCGAATGGCTAAAAGCTAACTGGCTGACAAGCTGACCGCTATAAGGAGAACCATGTCCAAACGAAACGAAACGATCATTATTGGCCGCGCAGTGCGTAAAGAGGATGGCGCGCTGCTGACGTTTTACGACGACGATACCGCGCTGGTGGAACATCATTACCGCAAGGGCGTACCCGTGAAGGCCGAATACGTGAATGAGCGTATTCGAGTGGCCTATACACTGGCGGCATCCGAGATGATCGAGGCGGTGTGGAACGCAGAGGAGTACGGGCCGCTCATGCCGATGATACCCGCCCCACAGCCGCCGCCCGAAGATTAATCCGTTTTCACCAGCAGCTTCGCTATCTGCCGAACTGCCTGCGCCTGATCTCGATGGCAAATGAGCAGCCCCTCAGCCGTTTCCACCACGATGATATCCTCAAGGCCGATGACTGCGGTGGGCTTATCGCTGCAAACGAACACGCCCCTCGTATGGATAGCGATGACGTTGGGCGAGAGCGTGTTACCATCGCCATCTTTGGGCAGCACATCAACCAGCGCACCCCAGTTACCGACATCGCTCCATGCCGTATCCAATCGAATGACCACGCGGTTGCGCGCCCCTTCCATGATGGCATAATCCAGCGAAATCGGCGTGATCTGTTGCCAGCGTGAGGCATCAACATCGCGCAAACAGGCCAACATCTGCGGCTGCTGGCGCGCATACTCATCGAGCAGCACTTGAGCGCTCGCCACGAATATTCCCGCGTCCCAACTACAGCGGCCCGCTTCAAGCAACTGTCGGGCAGTAGTGGCGGACGGCTTTTCGATGAACGCCTCGACGCAATCGACATTCTCGCCCATCGTCACCGACTCTCCATGCACGATATAACCGTAACCTGTGGCCGGGAAAGTAGGCAGCGCACCAAGCAGCGCGATAGCTCCCCGCTCTGCCCAATCGTAACCCGTTCGCAGCGCGGCCCGCAGTTTGTAGGCATCCGCGATGAAATGATCCGACGATAAAACCGCCACCAGCGCATCGGGGTCACGCCGCGCAATTTCGAGCAATCCAAGCCCCACCGCCGCCGCCGTGTCTCGTGGCGATGGTTCGCACACGTAGCGCAAATCCGGCGCGAGTTCGTGCAGGTGCGGAACCAATTCCTCATCGGTCACGACGAGGATATTCTCGCGGGCGACGACACCGTTTAGGCGCTCGATAGTTTGCTCGAACAGCGATTTTTCGCCTATCAGCGCCAGCAGTGGTTTGTGTTGCAGCGGCCACAGCCTCGACCCACTGCCGCCAGCTAACACCAGCGCATAGCGCTCACTCATGGGCCACGACTTTCTGTCCGTAGCGAAATACATCGACCTGCGCGACGCGTATCATGCCAAGCCACGCCGCCAGCAGTTGAACCGGAATCACATTGAGCAGCGATTCACGCCCTTCACCTTCGTCCAGAGCGGGCAGCGGAACATCGGAATCCGCACCGCCGAGCGTGACGACTTTGCCACCTAAGCATAAGACCGTCTGCGCCAGTTTGAGACTGTGTGCTTGCGTCCTTGCGGTGGGCGCGAAGATCACGTACAGCGTGTCGTGGTCAAACGCCTCTATCGGGCCGTGGTTGAACTGTCCGCCGCTGAAACTCTGCGCGGGCATTTTCGCTGCCTCTTGCAGCAGCAGCGCGCCCGTCATCGCTGACGCATACGACGGCCCGCGCCCGATCAACACTACCCGCCGAACATCGCGGTATCGAGCCGCTAACTTGCTCACCGCATCATCCCAGATCGGTAGATAGTGTTCAATCATCTCCGGCAGCGTATCGACGTAGATGCCGCTCAATGCCAATAGCAGCGCCAGCGCCGACGTATAGGTTTTGGTCGAAGCCGCGTATTCCTCTCCCGCATGGGTCAGCAGCGCCAGATCACTGGCTTTCACTAACGGACTGTCGGCATGATTGCTGATGCCAATCAATGGGCCGCGAACATGCGCCAGCAGTTCCACGATTTCCGCGCTGCGCCCCGATTGCGAGATCATGATAAGAGTCGCATCGTTCAACAAGCCGCGCTGATAATCGAGCAGTTCCGACGCTTCAACAGCAGTGATGTCGATGTTCAGTCGTTCGGACAGCAGGCACCCAGCGAAATACGCAGCGCTGTATGAGCTGCCCATGCCCGTGATGATCGTTCGCCTGCTGGTCAGCCGTCTAAACTCGGCCTGCAATTCAGGCGTCACATGGGCGAGTGTTTGTCGCAGCGCGTCGGGCTGCGCGTAAATTTCGGTCAACAGTTGGTTCATGTTTAGCCTTTAGCGATTAGCTTGTCAGGGTAACGAAATGCGGACGGCTCACGAGCCGCCCCTACACTCGTATTTACTCGAACCTCGCGCCTCTCACCTCGAACCTTCTCCACAAAAGGCCCGCCGGATAGCCGGCCATCTTGGCTACGTCGCCCGTCACGCGGACGACTGGCAGCAAGAGCGCGGCATACAACGCGGTCAGCAGATTGGCTTTCGTCTTGCGGAGCGCGACATCCAAGCGGCGATACGGTTGGCGCAGATACAGCGCGCCGCCCACCAGATACAGTGCCCACGCCGCCGGATTAACCAGTCCCCCCATGAAAATCAGCGGCACAAGTACGAAGTAGGTGGCGTAACGCAGCGCATGTCGCCGCCGCCACAAATCCGCCTTACCGTCGCCTCTGGCATAGTGGTAATACTGCTTGAAGAACGCCGTTAGCGAACTACGCGGGCGAAAATGGACAACCGCTTGCGGCGCAAACGCGAAGCGCTTGTAACACTCACGCAGCCGCATCACAAACAGCAAATCCTCGCCATAATCCAGCCATTCGGGATAGCCGCCTACCGTGAGCCATGCCAGCTTACGGAAAGCGATGCTGTGGCTTCCCGGCAAAAACGTCTCCGCGTCGATCTCGTCCGGTAAGCGCGATACCGCCGCGCCCATCGCCAGCTCAAACGTCGAGTGCGCGTTGGCCTCGAAGAAGCCGCCGACCACCTGTAGCTGAGG
>JACMMD010000113.1 GCA_014379235.1 Anaerolineae bacterium | reverse complement strand
GAGTTTTGGATAGATTATGCAATGGTTTGAGGTAAAGCCACTGTTTGGTAGAAAAACGCAAGGTCGTAAGATGTGCGGTCATCTTTAGTCTCTGCGCTCAAGCTCGTCAGGCGTTGGTCTTTGAAAGAACCCAATCCACGGCTTCATCATTTCTTGAGGAATGTAGAAACTTGTTGGCGAAGACTGCGAATTTCTTGCCATAAGCCGTCGCATCAGCTCATCTGTCGGCACATCAAGAAAGTGTACTTCACTGCTGGCCCCAATGTCCTTCGCTCGAGACCGATAGTCTTCGCGTTCCTCTCGCGCCCAAAAACCGAAATCGAGTATGACGTTCGTTCCCAATTCAAGTGCTCTACTGGCTACCTTCCAAAGCATCATCTCAATGAGAGTGTGTCTAGCATCGTGTTCTGGCTCCTCAGCATCTTGACCAAATAGACGTATATGCCATTCATCAGTTGTCAGTCGAAGGGCCAATTGTTCATGCTCAAGTTTTTGTGCAAGCGTTGTTTTTCCAGAACAAGGAAGTCCAACCATTAAATGGACCGTCGCCACACTTACTTCTCCCGATATTTATGTATGAGCCAGCGAACGATTATATGGGCAACCTGAATTTTGGAAAGGGAAGGACCTATCTGACGCGAAACGGAGTATCGACCAACTCAACAACTTTACCCCACAAATTGAGCATTCACGCCTTCGTAGTCCGCTCAATTTCATTGTCAATGTCTTGGCTGGCCTGATTGCCTATAGTACCGATGTTCAGTACGAATTGCTGCTCGTGTAGGGGCACGGCGCGCCGTGCCCCTACAAACATCGTTGATTTGAGTAGGGGCGACGCAGCAAACTTCGTTTGTTCGTCACCCCTACAAACCTTTGCAGCAAAGCAGCTTTGAACATCCGGCGACGCACCCTTATCGCAATGCGCCCGCCGCAATGCCTTTCCTGATGTTCTTCTGAAACACGAAGTAGAAAATGATCAGCGGCAGCGTGGTCAGCGCCATGATAGCGAAATGCTGGCTGATGGCGGCACTGGCCTGCATCTGAGCGGGCCGGTAGGAAGCAACCGCGATGGGCAGGGTTTGCGAATCGGTATCCGAGAGAAACGCCTGAGCGAAAAACAACTCCGACCACACCCACGTCACATTGAGAATGGCAATCGTCGCCAGAATACTTTTCGACATCGGCACGACGATGCGCCAGAAGGCCCCGAACCGCGAACAGCCGTCGATCAATGCCTGTTCCTCAAGCTCTACCGGAAAGCTCAAGAAATAGGCCCGCGCCAGCACAATCGAAAGCGGCAGTCCCAACGTCGTGTAAACCAGCATCATCCCAATCGGGTTATTCCGCAGCCCTAAATTGCCGAGAAAAAAGTACAGTGGTATCAACAGCGCGTGGGCCGGAACGGCCAGCGACAACAAGAATCCCTGCTGTATCAACGGACTGCCGGGAAAGCGCCCGCGTGCCAGCGCATAACCCGCTAACGTCGATGTGACCAGCAGCATTACAATCGTACCGACGAGGATAACACTGCTGTTCAAAAAGTAGAGGATGAACGGCTGTCCAGTTTGATCGCCTTCCCACACCCGCGCATAACTCTCGAACGATGGCGGAAACGCGATAGAAAACGGATGGTTCAGAATGTCGGGGTCGAGCTTCAACGACGTGTTGAACATGAACAGGATCGGGTACAGTTCGATCACCGACCACATCACCAGCAGGACGACGACCACAATCTTGAGGAGTGTCCCGGTTGGGTATTTTCGGACAAGGTTCATAGCTGCCCCGTCTCTGCTCATAATTTGGCGTTCTCGACACGGACAACGCGCTGATAAATGTAAGTGATCGTGAAGATGATGATGAACATGGCGACAGCAACGGCGGAAGCATAGCCATACTGGCGCTTGAAAAAGGCTTCATCAAATAAGAACGTGCCCAGAACGTCGGTGCTTTGGCCGGGGCCGCCGCGAGTCATCACCCACACCAGATCGAACACCTTGAGCGAGAAGATGATTTGCAGCACACTGATCGAAATCAGCACCGGACGAATCAACGGTAGGGTGATATAAGCAAGGCGCTGCCACTCGGAAACGCCATCGAGTGAGGCAGCATCATGGATTTCTTCGGAGATATTTTCGATGGCCGCCAGCAGCACGATCATCGGAAAGCCGGAATACTGCCAGATCGTCACCGCCATCAGCACGATCAGGGCGATACTGATATCACCGAGCCATGCCCGCGCCAGCCCATCCAGCCCGACACCCCGTAAAAAGGTATTGAGCAGCCCAAAGTTCGGCTCAAGGATTCGCACCCACAGCGCGCCGACGACGGTAATGGGAACCATAACTGGCAAGTAAAACAGAATTCGATACAACGCTGCGCCGGGAACATTACGCGAGATGGCTACCGCCAGCAGCAGCCCCAGCCCCACCGTTCCAAGCGTGGCCGTGATCGAGAACAACACGGTATGTTGCAACGCGCCCATAAAAAAGCGGTCATCAAACAGGTCGATAAAATTCTCGAAGCCCACGAACTCGCGTGGACGCACACCGTTCCAGCGATACATAGCCAGCGACAGCGCCTCGAAAATCGGCACAACCATGAACACAAGTATGAGAATGACCGCCGGAGCGACGAACAGATACCACATGAGATTGGCTTGTAGGGTTTTCTTGAAGCGCTGCATTACGGAAAGTTGGCGAGGATAAGTGGTGATCGGTGTCCCGGCAATCTCGGTAGCAGTCATAGCGCGTCCTCTATTGGCGGCGGGCAAGCATACACCATGAGCAGATCAGCCGTGCCGACCTGCTCATGCTGCGATCAATCGGCTTAGTTATTTTCGCGCGATTCGATATTCAGTTCTTCAATTGCCGCCGCCGCTTCTTCGGGTGTCACCACGCCGCTCAACATCAGGTCAATTTGTTCACGGATGCCCTGAAACAGTTCGGGCGTGACGTAGGCTTCCCACAGCGGCACAGAGCCTAGCTCCGCCACTTCGCCAGCAATAGCGGTGGTATTCTCATGCAGCACTGTGCCGAGCATATCTGCCGAAAGATCAGCGCGTCCCGGCGGCAGACCGCCTGCTTCCATGTAGACCTGCATCCCTTCGGGCGAAATCAGGTAAGCAAGGAACTGCTTGGACTCCTCAACATGCGGACGATCCTCGAACACGATGAAACAGTTCGCCGGCCAGCTTCCTACCACGCCGAGCGGCTCTTGCCCTTCAATCGACGGGTAATAGAACCAATCAACATTAAATTCGGCGCTCGCTACCGATGCCCCCGCTTCCCAGATGCCCATCACGTACATTGCCGCAGCCTCACTGGTGAACAGCGAGATCGCTTGATTGTAGTCTGTGAGCGCTTGGAAACCCTCACCCCATACGTTGTGATCGGCCATGTCCTTAATCGTCTGGAAGATACGGACGCTGTTGGGGTCTGTCCAGTGGAAATCGAAGGTCGCCGGGTCTGCGCCGCCCGACCAGTTTTGCGCGAAAGCGTTGTACTCATCCAGCGTCCACGAGCGCAGCATCAGTGCCTGTGGCAGGTGGTTTTGAAGCTGCATATCATAAACCGCCGACATAGGAATGTAGCCCGCTTCGGTCAGCGCATCGGAAACGGCGAAAAATTCTTCCCACGTTGTTGGTTCGCTCAGTCCAAGTTCCTCAAAAACGTCGGCGTTGTAGTAAATGATCGGCGTCCAAACGGTGTCGATCTGCACGCCGTAGTAGTGGCCGTCTTCGGGATCACGGAAGTAATCAAGCGTTCCCGACGGGAAGGCATCGACCCAGCCTTCGCTTTCGTAAAGATCATCCAGCGGGGCCAACATACCCGTCGCGCTCATGTCGCGCCAACTTTGCGCCCGTGTACACCACCACCAAGAAAGATCAGGCCCATCGGAAGCAGCGAACTCGGTGCTGGGCGCTGCCGCTTGCCACGTCACGTCATCGGGACGCGCTTCAACACGAACCTGAATTTCAGGGTGATCGGCGTTCCACTGATCTGCGACAGCTTGTAGTGCGGTTGCGGTTGTGCCCACGCCGACGGCGGTGGCCGTTAGTTCGATAACATCCTGTGCAGCAGTGATGCTGGTCGTCAACAAGACCACGACCAGCCCCAAAAAGAGTAATCTTCCGACAGCCTGTAATTTCATCTACCACGTCTCCCCAAATCTAATTAAGCATAACGGATTAACCATGTTACCCATAACATGTTACGCATACCATATCGCACAACGAGAGGCTTGTCAACCAAATTTCACCCTGATAAACAAACCTCTCTCAGCACGAAGCACAGCCCTAACTTTGGCTCAAATGCTGCGGTATCGGCGTGATTTTGAGCGCGTGTGCGGGAGCATCGCTCATTCCCGCTGGCAGCGTGACCGTCAGGTTATCGCCCTGCTGCGACCATGCCAACGCCTCTGCATGACCCAACAAATGCACCGTTGTCGCATCATCAGCGCGCAAGCCGTTCAGGGTTATCTCAGCCGTGTGCGGCGTGTCCAGCAATGCTGCGTACAGCGAACCGTCCTTTTGTGTGAAGCGCACAGGGATGTCTTCGCTGCTGCCTTCCGCCGTGACCCATGGCCGCGTCCCGAAAATCGCTTCGCCGTTCACTTTGAGCCACGCGCCTAGCCCTAACAAACGTTCGCGCTGTAAATCGGGAATCGTGCCATCGGCCATCGGCCCCACGTTG
>JACMMD010001095.1 GCA_014379235.1 Anaerolineae bacterium | reverse complement strand
ATCACCAGAAAATAGCCGCCGACCCATGCCACAGGCACGATGTAACTCAGCGCGCCTTTACGCCCACGCAGCACGCGAAACAGTCCCCATCCCCAACCGAACCAGCCCATCACGCCAAGCGCGACACCCATGCCCCACAGAATCATGTTCCACAGCGGGAACAGATACGATGGTCGCCCGACCCACTGCCAGTTCGGCGGCGATTCAGATTCACCGCTGACAAGATACTGCGCCGTGTTGACATCTTCCAACCAGCGCGGGTTGGGTATCATGCCAAAAACGCCCGGCCCGGTGAATGCATAGGGGTTCATTAGCCGGAAGGCGATCAGCGTGACGATGCCCGCCAGCACCAGCCCAAGCACGTTTTCAGTCAGCGCCCGTTCGCGTTCGCGCCATGCTAACTGCTTATCGAACAGCGGCAGAATACGCAGCCCCGCCACCAGCGCCAGAATCCCGGCCAGTGGTAGCAAGTTAATACGACTGGCCAAAGCCGCCGCGAACGCCAAACCAAAGCCGATGTAATCGCGCAGCTTGCCGCCGCGTTGAATCCGCACCGTGAACAGCAGCGCCAATGTCGTAAACAGCGTCGCCATCGCGTTGACGGTGGCGAAGTGTGACTTTTGCAGCGCGAGCGGTGCCGCCATATACAGCGCCGCCGCTAACAAACCGACCCACTGATCGCGCATTCGCCGCCCGATAAAGAACAGCGTCAAGATCGTCAGCATGTCAGCCGTCGCAGACAGCGCCCGCCACACCAGATGGATGCCATCATAGCCCGCGAATGTGGCATCACCCGTTATTCGTACAGCCGCATCGCCCGCCAGCTTGGCTAAAAACGGCGGCAGCGTGCCATAAACATATAAGCCATGTCCGACATTATTGGGATTGAAAGGCGAACACTGCGCGTCGAAGAAGCCGCCGCGCCCGCCCGTCTCGGGATAGCGCGAGGTGCAGTAATACAACGCCGTCTCACACGTATCCCCTTGGCAGTCGGTCATCGACAGCGGCCCGCCCATCGCGGATACCACCTGCGTCAAGAAACGCTCGTCAGGGTGCAGATGTGTGTAATCGTCCCAGTTAAGGCCCGTGAAGCGCATATAGCTGCCGATCAGCAGGATGACCAGCAGCGCTCCCAACACGATCAGGCCGCTGCGTGGACGAGCGCCATTTTCGCGCGGCATTTCAAGCATTGCCGCAGAGGGTTGGATTTCAGCAAACGACATAAGTTTTACCGTTAAACACTAATCGCAAATTTAGGGAATTGCATACCAGATACACCTTCAACTAACCTTTTCCTCACTCTGGAGGCAAGGCTGGTAAAGGCGGTTCAATGCCGTTATCGATCAGCCATTGGTTGAAGCCTTCGATGCCCAGCGGCGGCACACGGAAAATCTTGTAGTGATCTTCGGGCTGATACGAGATGTATTCCTGCCAGAAACCCGTCGGGAAATACGCTTGCAAGCGTAACTGTGTATCAGCATCTTCCGCCGCATAGAAGAACATCATGTCTTTCGTCGGGTCGAAGCGGTATCGAGTGACATCTACCGACGTGGCCGCTAGAATCGACGGAATATCAGCCGTGGAGATGATGCCGTTCGGCCAATCCACGAGGCCGGCATCCAGTCCGACAGCGCGATGATCCCACCAATAAGCGTACCCGATCATGAACCCATTGCCATCGCTGCCCACGCTCTCGTTGAACTCGCGTAGAACGCGCCCGGCCTCGCTGTAAGGCAGCGCCGAATCGAGATAGGCAGTCACATAAGGATTGAAGTATACGGCGGCGTTAGCAACGTAACTGGTGACAACACAGTAGCCAGCGATGATAACCGCGATAAGCGGCCCTACGTATCGCGGCATCAAGCGAATGAGCGAACGCAGCATCAACGCCAGTGGCAACGCCGCCAACAGATAGACTTCCGGCAGAGTGCCGCTGGTACGGGTAGCGCTGGGGTTTTCAATCGGATAGGCGATGGAAAACGCCGACGGCAGCAGCAGCACAAAAATCGCCACTGGCAGCAGCCAATCGACCACATCTCGCCGCCGAATCATACGCGCCAGCCACGCCGCCGCCCCTAAAATCAACAGCGACCCGGCCAGCACATCCATTGTCGGATAATTAGGCGCGCCGTTGATCCATGCCACGTCGCCTTTCCAGTTCCACATCAACAGGGCGCTGCGGATATTACTTAGCAGTACAGGCATATTCGTATTGAATGCCTGTATGCGTTCCTCGACTGTCGCGTTGCGCTCGGTGATATTGCCATCGGTGTCGGTCAGGGTGATGATGTCATCGCCCAACAAGCGCCCCGACGTTCGCCGCCAGAAATCATTGGGGGACTGTATCGAAAACGCGAACAACGGCACAAACACCACCAAGGCCACCAACACCAGCACGGCGAAATTAGTAAGGTAATCTGTGCGGGGCCGATCTTTGCGCGCCTTGACGAGGAACGCCAGCGCGATGCCGATCACCACCACAACGGGCAGAATACGCGCCGCCTGATAGGTATACAAGCCAAAGCCAATGACCAATCCCGCTTTGATGAAATCAGCGCGACGGTTGTAGCGCATCGCCCGCGATAGATAGATCAGAAGTAGCGATACCACCAGCGGCGTTAGCACGATACGCAGCGCCAATCGGCTCAGAACCGTGTGCCAATAGCTGGCCGCGACCAGTGCCGCCAGCAGCAAGCCAACGATATTGCCGAGCCGCCGTTCTTTTCTGCCGATAATCTCGCGCCCCATCCACCACAGCGCAGGCAGCGTAAGCAAGCCCTCGATCACTGTTAGCAGCTTAAGCGTCGTGAAGTTCATCCCTAAGCCGGGAACTTGCGACAACAGCGCCATAAAATACATTTGGGCCGGTTCGCGCCCGCCGTTGTTGGGAAAGAAAACCTGATGTGTCCCGTCGAGAACCCGCTGCGAATCCAGCAGCTTTTCTACATGATCGCTGGTCATTTCCGGCGGGACTTGTTCAAGGTTGCTCAAGCGGAAAAACGCGCCGAATGCCATGATCGCCAGCAGTGCCACAATCGTTGGTAAATGCTGGCGCAAGCTCAATAGGTTCACGGTTGGACGCTTGCGCCACATGACATCAGGCCGCCAGTGTGCTGGCGCAACCGCCGCTACCCACAACGCAATGCTGCCAACCCACGCCCAAAAACCTTCCGTTGTGAAATTGTTGCCTAACGTATAGCGCCACGCCAGCAAACTCAGTAATAGCCCCATAATCGCAAATAGAACGCGCACCGGATGAATACCACTCCAAGCACTAGCCCGGGCTGGATATTCGTTCACGCTCTGTAAAGACTCAGACGTTCGCGGCTGACTCGATGTGAAACGCCGCCACCATTCGCCTATGTCACTGCCAATCAGTTCGGACACCAGCCAGATCAGAAAACTGCCAATCAGATAAGGTGCGCCCGTGTCTAACTGACCCGTTTCGGTGCGGAAAGCGTTGGGTGTTCCCGCAAGGATGCTGCTGCCCCATAGCGCGATTCCGAGCGCGGCTACTCGTAGGATAAGTTGAAGCGCTTCCAACCATTTTGGCAGTGCCTTTTCCTGCTCGGTATCGGCTGGAAGTTCATCAGCCGCAACAACGGGCTGCGCTCCGTATTCTGGCGATCCGTAATACGGTAAGCTCACACCCGGCGGATAGACCGCACCGGGATAGGGTCGCGGGTAGAACTGCGCGGCATCGCTTCGTACTGCGCCTTCACGCGGCGCGGGCGTTTTGGCCACAGCCACGAACGCCCGCCACGTTTGCATCGGGGCGCGCCGGAACAAGCCCAACATCTGTGCAACCGATAAACTCTCAAAGTCTTGACCGGCGGCACTGGAATAGTCCGGTACTTCGTCGTTGTAACTTAAAGGTGGCACATAAGGCGTATAGCCATATTCCGAGCCGCCGCTCACGTCGTTGATCGCTGCGACCTGTTCTTCGCTTACAACAGCCTCGCCCGTGTAGTCGTCCTCGAACGACTGCATCTCTGGCACGTCAACCGAATCGTCGGCATTGTCCGCGTCAATAGGAACGCCGTTATCGTTATCCTCCGGCGGCAGAGAATTCGGGTCGTATGGCTCGAAAGGGGTCATTACGGTTTGCGACCTTTCACGCACAAATTCACGGTAGACCGTCCGGCAGGTTCGTTCATGACGTTGCGGCGGTCAAAGTAATTCAGCACTTTCAAGCCGAAGTTGATCGGGTTGAGCAGGCTGCCATCGTTGCGCTCAAATGCCGTGCGGTCTGCGGCATTGGCCATAGACTGCGGCATCATGCCCGATTCGAGCAGCGGCTTACCGAGTCCATAGACCAGATTATGAATGAACGGGAACGAGTAGTGCGTAAAGGCTCGTTCTTCTTCGACCACAAAGCCCGCCGCCTGAACGCTTTCGCGCAGTTGTTGAGCGGTATACAGGCGCACATGGTTCGCCCAGATGCCGGCTAAAGCACCGCTGCCAATGTGCGTCTTGAACACGTTTTCCAGCGTCCGGTTGATCGGATCCCACCAGAAGGGATAGTTGGCATTGGGCACAGTAATAGCCACCACCCCGCCCGGTTTCATCACGCGGTACACCTCGCGTAGACCATCCACATCGCGGTCAAGATGTTCCAGCACTTCGGAAAGAATCGCCGCATCGAAGGTGCTGTCCGCATACGGCAGTTCGTAAATGCTGGCGTGGTTGAGCATCATCCCCGACAGATGACCAATGTTGCGCTGCGCTTTAACCAGCACCGGCCAATCCAGATCAAGCCCGATCAAGCGGCAGTCGCTCACGTAGCGCAGCATGTTCAGATAGAAGCCGCGCCCGCATGGAGCATCTAAAATCAAATCGCCATCTTGCGGGTCGATCCATTCAAAGATCGTGCGAACGCGGCGCTTAAAGGCCATATCGGCCTCGTTGCGCGTCATATGGGCTATCGTCTGCGCGTTAGCGCGAGACGGCGTTTTCGCGGAATGCTCGCTCATAGCGGTCAACAGTTTCTTCAAAGGAGAATGTATCGGCAATTTGTTCGCGCGTGCGGCGGTAAGCGT
>JACMMD010001094.1 GCA_014379235.1 Anaerolineae bacterium | reverse complement strand
GTATCCAATACAAGTGGAATCTCTGCACCCACACGCATCACTTGCAATAATTGCTGCGTGGCGGTCTGCCACAGTTTTACGTTACCCTCGAAGTCGGCTGTTACGATGCGTTCGCCATCCGGCATGTAGCGAATAGCCCTAACGTGTTCCGTAGATACACGCCAACTAGACAATAGCTCACCTTGAGGGATGCTCCAGATCGAGACATTACCATCATCCTGGGCAACGGCAAGCTGTGAACCATCATTCGGATTAAAGTCTATTTCTCGTGCGAAACTACCTTCAATTTGCAAACGACTAACGGTCTCAACTTGCGCGGCATTTTCAGGGGTAATCGGGGGAATATCGACCTCACGCCCAAAATGAGTCGATATGGTGAGAACATAAATAAGGGTTAAGAATATAGACATGGTTTAAATATACGGTACTAGAGCAATATAAACGAGGTTCGAGACAGCAATTTGACTCGCGCCTCGAACCTCATCCCTAGAACCTACGAACGCTTGAGCGTCAGCTTTTCGTTCTCTAGAACATCATCGGCGTTTTCACCTGTGGCCAACGCCTTGACGAAGCCCAGCAGCGTAGCGACCTTGCCATGCGGCGCGTCCCAATATTCGGCCTTGTGAACTGTCACTTTCAGCAGCGCCAGATCAGGGTCTTCTAGCCCATCGGGAAACCACGCCTTCAAGAACGGATTCCATAGGTCTTTAATCTTCTTCTTATCGCGTACCAGCCGCGCCATACCAGACACGGACACAAAGCGGTTGTTGCCAGCGTCGGCGTAGCTGATGTTGACCTGCTGTTCGCGGCTGACTTCAGTCACCTTATCGGTACTCGCTCCGGTGAAAAACCACAGGTCGCCGTCGAACTCGACTTCTTGCGTGGACATCGGGCGGCTGCGAAGGCTGCCATCTTCGTCCACCGTCGTCAGCATACACATATCGATGCCCTTAATCAGTTCCCGCATCTTCTCAATGTTCTCAGCACGAGTAGGCTTCGCCATTGATTGTTATCTCCTCACATTCATCAATGACTTAAGTTTGCGCCAGTCGCCATAGAATATCCTGAACCAACTATTATAGAGCGATAAGAAATCTCGCTAGGAGATGTTGAGGTTTCGCTTCCCTAAAACACGACCACGCCACGCGCCACGTCGCCGGAGAGCATCGCGTCGTAGGCTTCGTTGATCTGGTCAAGCCGCCATTCCCGCGACACTAGTTTATCGAGTTTGAGTTTGCCCGCCGCGTACAGGTCGAGCATCATGGGGAAATCGCGGCTGGCGTTGACCGTGCCGTAATAGCTGCCCTTGATGACTTTCTCCTGCCGTGTGATGACCGCGCCGGGAAGGTTCGTGCCTGTGCCCATTGGCGACAAGCCCACCAGCGTCACCGTGCCACCGGGACGGGCCGCCGCGAACGCCTGCTCCTGTACCGTCGGAACGCCCACCGCCTCGAAGCTGTGATCTGCGCCGCGTCCACCTGTGAGTTCGCGTATGGCTTCCAGCGTATTCTCGTCGGCCATCAGCGTATGCGTGGCGTCGAAATCGCGGGCGATTTCCATTTTGGCCGGATGCGCGTCCACTGCGATGATGGTACTCGCGCCGCACAGGGCCGCGCCGAGCAGTACATTCAACCCCACGCCGCCGCAGCCGAATACCACTACACTTTCGCCGGGACGAACGCCAGCCGTATACATGGCCGCGCCGACTCCGGTGGCCACCGCGCAGCCCACGAGCGCCGCGATGGTGAACGGCACATCGCGCCGCACCGGGACGACGCTCTCCTGCGGCACAACCGCATATTCGGCATGGGTCGCCAGCCCGCAGTAGTGATACACGGGCGAACCGTCAGCTTTATAAAGGCGTGTCGTGCCATCGAGCATCACGCCCGCCCAGATTGGCTCGGTGAAGGTATCGCACAGGTTGGGCTTGTCGTGCAGGCAGTAGAAACAGTGGCCACAGTCCGGTGCCCAGTTCAGCACCACATGATCGCCAAGCTGAACGCGGTTCACGCCTTCGCCTACCGCCTCAACCACGCCCGCACCTTCATGACCAATGGCCACAGGCATGGGGTGTTTGGTCGCGCCCGTTACAAGGTGATAGTCACTGTGGCACACGCCGCTCGCGGCCATGCGAACCAGCACTTCGCCTTTGCGCGGCTCGACCAGCGTCACATCTTCGACCACGAACGGCGTATTCGCTTCGTATAACAATGCGGCTTTAATTTGCATAATATTTCCTTTTGTAGGGGCGACTGGCCAGTCGCCCGTATCAGAATTGCTGTCGTAGGGGCACGATGCATCGTGCCCTTACCGAAAATAGTCTATTCCGTCACCAGCGCGATTGCGAAACCATCATAACCCTTGCTGCCCACCGTTTGCAGCGCCGTAGAGACGATGCGCGGATTTTCCGCCAGCATCGCCAGTGCCTTTTGTGTCCCCTGCACACTAGCGTCGGTGCTGTTGAGGTCAGTCACTGCCCCGCTGCGAACCACGTTGTCGATGATAATCAGGCTTCCCGGCTTGGTGAGCCGCAGCGCCCATTCCAAATAGGCAGGGTTGTTCACCTTGTCGGCGTCGATGAACACGAGATCGAACGGGCCGCTCAATTTCGGCAGCGCCTCAATGGCCGGGCCGACCTGAATTTCGACGCGGTTCGCCAGTCCTGCGCGCTCGATATTTGCGCGAGCGATGGCTGCGTAGTCGGGGTTGATCTCCAGTGTAACCAAGCGCCCATCTGCTGGCAGCGCCCGCGCCAGCCAGATCGTGCTGTAGCCGACCATCGTGCCAATCTCCAGAATCGAGCGAACGCCATGTGAGCGTGCCAACAAATGCAGCAGCATCCCTTGATTCGGCGCGACATTCATGAGCGGCATTTTCGCATCGACGATAGATTGCAGCGCCGCGTCCCGCGCATCGTCAGACGGTACCAGCAGGCTGACGAAATAATCATCTACTGCGCCCCATTGATCTTGGCTCATCGCTCGTCCCTCATACCGTATTTTGTACGGGCGACGCATGCGTCGCCCGTATCACAACAATAATGCCAATAAAAAACGGGCGCGCACAATGCGGCCCGTCTCTTGATCGACGTTGATAACTAGCCCTGACCGCCGAGAACGAGCGGCGCTTCTTCCGTCGCCACCGGGATAACCAGATCAGGCAGCAGTTGGAACGTGTCCATCACCGTCGCCAGATCGCCATAGGTCGCGGTTTGTTCTTCGCTGACGTTGTTCAGGTCAACATCCGCGCCCGCGAAGCGCAGATCAGCGATGTGCAGCAGTTCGTCCGCGCCGTTGAGCAGCACTGCGAGGCCGCTTTGTGCTTCGCCGTCCACCGTGCGGAAGCTGTAGGCCACCGAGTAACCGTCAGCCGAGTCGCGTTCAAGAGGTTCGACGCTCAAAATCGTGGCATCAGCGCGTTCGCCTTCGACATAAGCGCGGGCTGCGTCTTCGCTGGCTACGGTTTCTTCTTCGGATTCGACGCGCAGCGCAACGTCACCC
>JACMMD010001093.1 GCA_014379235.1 Anaerolineae bacterium | reverse complement strand
GATATGCTGAATAATTTCCCCTCATCCCCGGCCCTTCTCCCACAAGGGGAGAAGGGAGAAAGCTCCCCCTCTCCTGCCACTGGGAGAGGGGGTTGGGGGGTGAGGGTTGGATGGCGGATAGCGATAGCCTTTGTGTTGGCGGGCGTGTTCACGGCTATCGCATTCTTAGCGTTCTTGCAGGTGTCGCTGCCGGAATCGAACTTCGTGTCGTCATTCGGCACAGCGAACGGACTTGAGTCCTTCATTCGCAGCGTTCGCACCAACATCGAGTTTATCCCACAGGGACGCACGTTAGAGATCGCGCAGCGTTACCAACTGCTGTTCATCGCCGCCATCGCTGGCGTGGGTGTCGTGCGTGGATTATGGCGACAGCGTAGCGTAGGGACGACACATGTGTCGCCCGCCCATGATATTCGCTTCAAAGAGAATGTCTTTCATTTTCTAAACTTGAGCATCGTTTTCGCGGCCATCATCGTGGCTTACGATATGTTCTCATGGCGTGATTACCGCATCATCGCGCCGCATCTGCTGGTGTCGCTGCTGCTGCTGGTGGCGTTCCGGCGCTGGCGATTGGTCATGCTGGTGATAATCGTCGGCACGCTGACCTTCCCCAAGTTCCGCGAGTCTTATCCGGTGGACAGTTTCACCTATCCGCCGGAGCGTATCGCGGCATTCGCGGAGTCGATTGAGGGCGCGCTGGCCTATGAACCGGAGCAAAACAACGCTTGGTGTAATACGCTGCTGCTGCACGGCTCACATTTGCTCGGCCCCGCACTGACCGCGATTCCAGCGGGAATTGGCTTATCGGTGCTGCGCGCTGTCGATACCATGCCCGATACTTTGAAATCGCGCTACGTGCTGATCGACGACCAGACCTACGCGGTGTTCGCTGAAACCCTCGACGCGATGCCGCTCGAACCGTTGGCGCAAACTGAACTCGGCACGCTGTATTTGAATGGTAACGCCGATTGTGAATGAGCGCGGACATAAGCTTATCTATTTCCTGCTGTTGATCGGTGTGCTGATTGCGCCAACGGCGGCGACAGTGGCTTTCGCTTGGCTGTTCCCCGACCCCGCCGCCAGCCTCAGCGACTATGTGCCGCTTTCCAGTGACGAAGTGCTGTTCTGGCATCAGATCGACACCTTCCGCGAGGTCGGTTTCAACGGCGGCTACTACAGCATCAACGAAGTTCCCGCAGCGGCGGCGTTCTCACACTTCTACACCAAAGGGCCGCTGTTTCCGGCGCTGTATGGCACGGCGGCGAGGCTGACTGGCTGGCAGCTTGACACAGGTGTGACCTTCAACCTCATCGTCGTGACGCTGGCGCTGGCTATTTTCATCGCTATCACGCGCCCGAACCACGCGCAGTTGATCGCGCTCGGATTAGTGATCGTCACCTTCTGGCCGCTGATGAGTACGATTCCGCTCATCATGCAAGAGGCGTTTCAGTCGGCGCTGGCGCTAATTCTGGCGGCGATTTTCTACCGCATCCTCAACCGCGCCGAACCGCTGTCACCAATAGCATTAGTCACTGTCACGGCCTTTATCCTGTTGGCATCGCTGGTGCGCGGCGTGACGTGGGCGATGCTGTTTGCG
>JACMMD010001092.1 GCA_014379235.1 Anaerolineae bacterium | reverse complement strand
TTTTGTGGTTGACCACGTCGACGTCTGGGAAGACGCGGCCACGGGTTCAGCCAACGGCGGTCTCGCGGGCTATCTGGCGCGCTATAAATATTTTGGAAGCGAAAGCGTCGAGGCCCGCGTCGAACAGGGCTATCCGATGCGGCGTCCGTCGCTGCTGCTGCTGCGTTCGCACGATCATGGCGACGTGGTGGACGTGCATGTCGGCGGGCATGTGGTCAGCATCGCACGCGGAGAGTTACTCTAGAAGTAATGAATGATGAGTATTTTTTGACTCATCACTCATACCTCATTACTGATCACTGAATGCTGACAGCTAATCGCTAAAGGCTAACCGCTTATGAATTTACTGCCCCTGCTCGACGGCCAAAAGGTGCGGCTGTCCTCGTTGAGCCACGACGACGCGCCGATCATCGCTCACTGGTACAAAGACTCGCTGTTCGGGCGCTTGTTCGACACCATGCCAGCGCGTCCACGTTCCGTCGGGCAAATCACCGATTGGTTGGACGGCGAACAGCGCGATAAGAACAGCTACTTTTTCAGCATCCGCCGCAAAGATGATGATGCGCTGGTGGGCATCTGCGACATCAGCGGCATCGAATGGGTGCATCGCGTCGGCTGGATCGCGGTGGCGCTCGGCGAACGCGCCCATTGGGGCAAGGGCTACGGCAAAGAGTCCATGCGCCTGTTGATCGACTTCGGCTTCTACGAGTTGAATTTGCACCGTCTCCAACTGAACGTCTTCAGCTACAATGAGCGGGCGATTGCCCTGTACGAAAAGCTCGGCTTCGTGCGTGAAGGCGCACAGCGCGAGTATATCCAGCGCGACAATCAGCGCTTCGATCTGGTGATGTACGGGCTGCTGTCGTACGAATGGCCGGCGAAGCCGTGAAAGGTTCGAGGCACGAGGTTCGAGTAAAAAAAGTAAATTTCTGAACCCCTTCTGGCGCTGACGCGCCACCTCCCCCGCAAGCAGGGGAGGCATTAATTCCCCTCTCCGCTTGCGGGGAGGGGCTAGGGGAGGGGTTCGCTAACTGCTAAAGGCTATCCCTATGAAACTACTCATCATCGGCGGCACGACCTTTATCGGCCAGCACATGGTCGATACGGCGCTGGCGCGTGGGCATGAAGTGACACTGTTCAATCGTGGGCTGACCAACCCCGATCTATTCCCCAACGTCGAGCATCTTCATGGAGATCGCAGCAGCGCCGACGACTTACAGCGCGCTTTCAATGGGCGAACGTGGGATGCCGTCATCGACAACTGCGGTTATGTACCCCGCTTCGTTAGAATGTCGGCTGCGCTTCTGACGGATAAGGTCGAGCATTACGTCTTTACGTCCACGATCTCGGTTTATTCCAGCAACGCCATCCCGCAGATGGACGAAAGCGGCCCGTTGTTTACGCTGGACGATCCAACCGTAGAGGAGATCAGCGGCGGAAATTACGGCGGCCTCAAAGTGTTGTGCGAACAAGCCGTAGACGAGGCAATGCAGGGACGCAGCATCCACGTTCGCGCTGGCATGATCGTCGGCCCGCGTGATTATATGAACCGCTTCCCCTACTGGGTGCGGCGCGTTGCAGAAGGTGGAGAAGTGCTTGCGCCGGGAAATCCCGATGCGCCTGTACAGGTCATCGACGCCCGCGATCTTGCGAACTGGACAGTCGATATGGCCGAACAGCGCAAGCGCGGCGCGTTCAACGCAACCGGCCCGGCTTACAGGCTGACCATGCGCGATCTGCTTGAAACCCCCCGCGAAGCCGCCAGCAGTGACGCGGCATTCACATGGGTCAGCGACGAGTTTTTGCTGGCGAACGAGATCAACCCCGTTGACGGCCTACCTTACTGGATGCCCGCTACCGACGCATTCAAAGACGATCAAGAGGCGTTCAACATCAACTGCGACAAAGCCATCGCCGCCGGATTGAAGTTTCGCCCGCTGCTGGAAACCGTGCGCGATACGTTGAATTGGCTGCGCGACGGCCAAACCGCTCACATCGCCAAACGCGCTGTCAGCATCCAATCGGGCATTTCACGCGAGCGCGAAACCGAACTTCTACAGGCATGGTATAAACAGGAAGCTCACTAATGCCCGTTATCGTTGTTGCTTCACAAAACCCGGTCAAAATCCGGGCGGCTCTGGCCGGCTTTCAGCGCATGATGACTGACGAATCATTCGAGGCGCGCGGCGTATCCGTGCCGTCCGGCGTTAGCGATCAGCCGCTCACCAGCGACGAAACCTTGCGCGGCGCGGTCAACCGTGCGCGGGCCGCGCAGTCTACATCACCCGACGTCGATTATTGGGTGGGCATTGAAGGGGGCATCGAGGACACCCCAACCAACAGCGGCACCAACGGCATCGAGATGCAGGTATTCGCGTGGGTCGTCGTGATTTCCGCCACAGATGAAAAGCTCGGCAAAGGGCGAACCGGAACGTTCATTGTGCCCGAAGAAGTGGCGACGCTGGTGCGTCAGGGCGATGAACTTGGCGACGCTGACGACAAAGTTTTCGGACGCTCGAACTCCAAGCAGGATAACGGCTCGGTTGGAATCCTCACTGACAACGTGATTGACCGCGCTGCCTTCTACGAGCAGGCTGTCATGCTAGCCCTGATTCCGTTCAAGAACCCGCAGTTGACGTTTTAGCCATTATGTAGGGGCACGATGCATCGTGCCCCTACAGCTTCACGTAGACAGCGTATAGGTCGCGGCGTTATACTCCGTTTATTATCATCCGAACTTATCCATAAGGACATGCACCACCATGTCGTCTGACTTCGATTTTTACGAACCAGAGCCGCCTTCATCGGGAACGCCAATCGTGCCGGGTGGCAAACCCAAACCGGCGGAGACGCTCTCGTGGTACGAAACATGGCGCATGGCCATCCTGCGCCCCGGCGAAGAAACGGCGCGGCGTATCGCCAATGACCCCAACGCTTCTGCACGGACGGCTTATCTATGGGTATTGGCCAGCACGATCTTCACGCTGCCCGTTTCGCTGCTGCAACTCTCGCTGCTGCCCGAAGCGCTTAACCAGCCGGAAATTCGTGAACTTTTTCCCGCCGAAATGACCGGCCAGATACTCACGATTTCGATGTGGGCGATACCGATTGGCGTGCTTCTGTCCGTACCTTTGTTCATGCTGTCGATGACGATCACTCACTGGGCATCGCGGCAGTTCGGCGGCATGGGCAGTTACGAGCGGCTTGCTTACGCGAACGCGGCCTTTAGCGCGCCGCTTCAAATTGTCGCGGCGGTGATCGGGTTGGTGGCACTGTTCCTCACAACATCTGGCGGTATTGATTTGAGCCAGATAGGAACGTTGATCGGTTTATATTCGTTCGTCCTTTACGCGATCTCGATCAAAGCCATTCATGAGCTGACATGGGGGCGCACCATTGGCTCAATCCTTATCCTCATGGTGATTATGGTTGCGCTGACTTTCATGGTCTTCTGCGCGTTCGCCGCGTTATTCGGGCCGCAGTTACAAGAATGGGCCCAGTCAATGCCATCGAACAGTGCCTTCCCGCGCTAAAGCAGCTAAAGCGACAACCGCCATGCTGGATGTCCAAACCGAGCGCCTCGAACTGGTGGCGCTTACGGCGGAATTGGTCGCTGATACCTTGCGCGATAAACTTTCAGCAGGCCAGCGCATTAACGCTCATATTCCACCGGGATGGCCGCCGGAAGACCTGCTGGATTTTTTGCCTTATTATATCCGCGACCTCAAGCGCGACTCGTCGCTGGTCGGTTGGGGCGTGTGGGTGATCGTTCGCAGCATGGAGCGTCTGGTCATTGGCGACATCGGCTTCAAGGGCAAACCGGAAGATGGCGCAATCGAACTGGGCTACGGCATTTTGCCCGCATATCAGCGACAGGGCTACGCGACGGAAGCGGGACGCGCGCTGGTAGAATGGGCGTGGATGCAGCCTGACGTTGAGCGTGTGACCGCCGCTTGTTTGGATACGAATGCCGCTTCACGCCGTGTGTTAGAGAAAATCGGGATGCGGCGTACAGGCAAAAGCGGCGGCCTGATATACTGGAAAATCGAGAAGAAGGATTCGTAGAAACAAGGTGGTTCTCATGGTGACACGAGCCAAGCTGACATTGATTGTCTATATCTTGATCTTGAACATCTGTGGCGGTCAAGCCAGCGCGCAGGACGGTTCTCGGCTGATTGCGGAGCTTGTGGGCTTCGACGCTGAGATCGATAATCCTTATTTTCCCTTGATACCCGGCACAACCTTTATCTATGAAAAAACAAACGAGGAAGGCACGGAGCGCACCGAAGTCACCGTGCTGCATGATATCGAGCAGATTCTCGGTATCCCCTGCCGTGTCGTGCGCGATACATCGTGGCTGAATGGCGAGCTGATTGACGATACCTTGGACTGGTTCGCGCAAGACCGTGAAGGAAGTGTCTGGTTTATGGGTCAAGCGGCGCGGAGCTATGAAAATGGCATGATGGTCAGCAGCGAAGGCTCGTGGGAAGCAGGCGTGAATGGCGCGCAGCCGGGACTAATTATGCTCGGCGACCCGGACGTGGGTGATACCTATCATCAGGAGTATTATCCCAATCTGGCCGAGGACATGGCGGCGGTAGTCAGCCTGACCGAATCGACTACGGTAGCTTACGGCTCGTTCGAGAATGTGCTGATGACCGATGAATGGACGCCCTTAGAACCGGATGTCCTTGAACATAAATACTATGTATCCGGCGTAGGACTAATCCTCGAGGGCGAGGACGAAGAAGATGGCAACTGGGATACAGAACCCGTAGAACTCATCGACATTATCGTGCGAAGCAGTTTAGCTGAAAACGACAGCGATGGGCGAAGTGCGGTCTCTGATGAGATGTTGGCCGGCACGCCTGTGATTTCTGGCGTTCAAGCGCTGGAAGTTGCAGAAGGCTTTTTAGACGGCGGAACAGCCCGCCGCATGGAACTCGAATACGATGGGGATAGGCTGATGTATGCGATTGAAGTCGGTGTAAACCAATTGATGGTCGATGCGATCAATGGCGATATTCTGGGGGTCGCATGAGAATCACGCGCTTAAATCACGCGCAGATCACCATCCCCAAAGGCACAGAGGACGCAGCCCGCGCCTTTTACTGCGACCTGTTGGGACTGCGCGAGATCGACAAGCCAAAATCGCTGCAAGGGCGCGGCGGCTTCTGGGTCGAACTTGGAGATTTGCAAGTTCACGTCGGCACGGAAGAAGGCGTAGACCGCACCCTGACCAAAGCGCATCTCGCCTATCAAGTGGACGACGTAGAGTCATGGCGCGAACGGCTGATTGAAAATGGCATCGAAGTGTTGGACTCCGTACCGATTGAGGGATTCGAGCGCTTCGAGTTCCGCGACCCGTTCGGCAACCGCGTCGAGTTCATTCAGCCGCTTTAGGAAGGAGTAAACCAATGCAGCGCGGACAACCCAATCAGCCACCACGTCCAGCACGGGCGCAAACCGGGCCACTTGGCGGCGCTTCGAGCAGTTCCGGCGGCGGGCGCACCGTGTACCGGACGCCGCGTATCAACCGTCTGCCCCTGCTGATTCTCGCCTTCATGATGGTGGCGCTCGGAATCGGCGCGCTGGTCGTGCCCCTGCTGGCCGCACTCCAAGACGGCGATCATGTGAACGTGGGACTGTTCCTGATTATGCCACTGGCGGCGATCTTCATCCTGACAGCCTACTGGATTTACCAGTGGGCGGAACGGCGGCGCTTGCGCTACCTGTTCCTGACTCCAACCAGCATCGAACTCCGCAATGGCAATGACGTGATATCGACCTCGTGGGATAACGTCGAGCGTATCGGCTTCGTGCGCGGCGGCCCAATCGGGCGTCACCGTGTCTCATTCGTGCTGGTCAACCCGCCACAGTACAAGGGCAATCCGAAAGGACGGCCTAAAGCGCCGTATCACATTCCGCTCGATTCGTTTTTGCCGTTGTTCGCGCCGCTTCAAGAAAGCGGTCTTGGGCGAGACATTCGCGCACGAGAGCCGCATCTCTTTCAGCAGCGCTGGTCACAGGTGAATTGATTCGCAGGGCAAAAAAGCGATGACGAAAACCTATTCTGTGTCAGCACGCATTCGCGCTCAAATGTTTAGCTTAGGGCTGTTTCTATCGTGCTGTACGATCATTTGCTTATATGCTGGTATAACGCAGCTTTCAACAAATTTAGCCGACGGTCTATTCTCCATATCCATCGGATGCTTGGCCGCTTATAACGTCTATGGAATGTATAAGCTATCGCCAAAAATGAAACTCATACTCGACCCGAATGGGATAACTTACCAGTCGCCCTTTCAAACGGTTTTCTCAACATGGCACAATCTACAAAGCTTCATCATTAAGCGGCAAGGCTATCGCAAGTTAGTCTCTCTCCAATTGCGCGAACCTGTGCCTGTCACGAAGGCCGGGAAGCCTACGCAACAACAAACCACGTTTATCAGAATTCATGCGTTCACTCCGAAAAATGCATTAGATGAGAGCTTTATCAAATCACAATTGGCGAACGATCTTAGACAGTTTGCTCCGCATATTTTCACTGAACAACCTGCGACACCAGAGCCAGAAAGCAATTAGCGTTCTGCATGGAATTGAATTACTTTCAGCGTAGTTCTCGCTTGCTGCTATTAAGCGCCCTTATCGTTTTTACCGTTCTTATCGTTTTAGCTTTTGTGCGACAAGCTAACCCGCAGCCGATCAGCATCACTGACACATACAGCGAATCCACAGTATTTTTCGCCGCCGAGCGAGACGTGATTATCTTTCCCAACCAATGCGTGAATGTGCGCTGGTCAGTCGACGGCATCCGCGAGGTGTATCTCAACGGGCAGGGACAGGTCGGCGCGGGCGAACAGTGCGTCACCTTCAACGAGAGCGCGCAGGGGCCGCGGCTTGGCGTCATCTTCAACGATGGCACAGGCCGCGAATACTTTCTGAACGAGATTGTCGTGTGGTCGTCATTGTGGTGGGTGCGGGCGCTGTTGTTCGCAGCGGTAGTGCTGGCTGCGATAGGATTGTATCTTCGTAGGGGCGCTTCGCGCAGTGCCCCTACAGATGGTTACGTTATTGCGGTAATTCTGGCCATTGTCTGGGTCGTGGCCATCGACCTGCTGACCAACACCATCGACCTGACGCGGGTAGCATGGGATCCGATTCACTACGTCGGCATGGCGGAGAATGGCATTCTCGGCAACCCGAACCTCGTCGCGCCCTTCGCTTATCGCCCTGTCGTGCCGATGCTGGCGCGGGTCTTGACGCAAACATTCGGTGTCTCGACGTGGACGGGCTTCATGGTGGTCGCTTATGTTGGCGCGGTGACGCAGTTAGTCGGCGTGTTCGCCTTAGCGCGTTACTTCAAGGCCAGTGTCGGGCAGTCGCTGGTGGTGATGAGCGTGGCCGCGCTGTCGATGTTCAACGTCAAATTTCTGCTGTTCGATGCTTCTCGCCCCGATCATCTGGCCTATCCGCTGCTGATCGTAGCGGTGATCGCCCTGTTCGAGCGGCGGATTGTGTTGTGTTTGCTAGCATCGTGCGTCGGGCTGCTGACCCGCGAATTTCTGATTATCCCGCCTTTGTTCTTGTGCTTCACGCTGCTGCGAGAGTTCCGGCAAACGCGCTCGGTGAAAGCGCTGATATGGATCGCCGTAATTCTGGCAGCGACGGCGGCGGTTCTGCTGCTGCCGCGAGTGTTGATTCCGGTGACGGGCACCGCACAACGCGCCGACCCCACCAATAACCCGGAGTTCCTCAACGAACTGGTTGAGATTCCGCTATCGATGGGACGCAACTACAATCTGCTGTTCACGTTCGTCAGCTACTTGCTGCCGACCATCATGCTTTCGACACGAGGACGCTTGCGCCGAACGTGGGCAAGGCTGGCAGGCTATAAGGCGTTTCTGGTGTTCTATCTGCTGGTCATGCTTGGACTATCATTTTATGGCGGTTCGGATTTGCCGCGCTATATGACCTTCTTGCTGATCCCGCAGACGATTGTGCTGGCAGTGCTGCTGCGTGATGAAAGCATCGACATATGCGAAACCGGCCTCATGCTGGTGATGGTCGCGCTGTATAACCGCATCGCCTTCGTGATCCCCTTC
>JACMMD010001091.1 GCA_014379235.1 Anaerolineae bacterium | reverse complement strand
TCCCATCACCGCAGCTACCACCGCGCAAATCGCCGTCACCGAGCAGGTGCATCTGGCGCTCATTCGTCAAATCGGCGGCAAGCTGCCGAACAACGTCTCGCTTGGTCAGGCACTCTTTTACAACCCGTCGGACGCGCTCCCGGTCTTGCAGCCCTTCCTCGAAGGCGGCGAAGGCTTCGCCGGCCCGCGTCCTTTCCCCGGCGCGGAAGCGATTGTCGCTCAGGTCGGTGCTGGCGGCGTAGAGGATGTCACCCCGTTCACTGAATTCGTGGAGGGCTAAACAGTTATGAGTGGAATTTCTCGCAGGAACTTGCTCAAAGGCAGCGCGGTCATTGGCGGCGCATCCCTCATGAGCTTTAGTCAGGCGTTGGGCTACACCAACCTGTTTGCACAGGATAATGGCGACGACATCCCGACGATTTTGAACCTCGCGGCCACCGCCGAAACGTTCGCCTGTACGCACTATTACCGCGTGCTGACTGAGAGCAACATCGCGCTCGATCCCGGTGAAATTTCGATGTTGAAGGGTTTCCTCGATGCTGAGTTGCAGCATCTTGACTATCTCAACGCCAACGGCGGTCAAACGCTGGTGACGGAATTCTATGCGCCGGAAAACGTCTACCAAGACCGCCAGCAGTTCGCGGACATCACCGAGCAGGCCGAGACGATTTTCATCGGCGCATATCTGGCAGGTTTGCGGCGATTTGCCGAACTGGGCAATCCCGCTTTAGCGCTGACGGCGGGGCAGGTCGCGGCGGTTGAGCAGGAACATCTGGCGCTGGTTCGCGGTATCGGCGGGCGGCGTCCGAATAATGTTTCGCTGGCGCGCACACCGTTCTTCAACGTATCCGATGCTGTGCCGCTGCTGCAACCCTTCCTTGAGGGCGGCGCGGGCTTCGATGGCCCGGTGGCTTTCCCCGGTGCGGACGCGCTGCGTGATATCATCCGTGATGACGGTGTAATTCCGGTGCTGCCTGCGACAGATCCGGCGGCGTTCACCATTAGCAACGAACAGGCGGCGACAGGTGTACCTTGCACCATCACGCCAAGCGGCAACTTCAACGTGAACATTCGCAGCACGCCGAGCCTCGGGACTAACATCGCTGGCACACTGCTGCCGGGGAACAGCCTCGATGTGGACGGCCAGACCACCGATAGCAACAGCTTCGTGTGGTGGCATCTGACCAATGGCAGCGGCTGGATTCGCTCGGATGTAGTGACTGAAACGGGCGATTGTGGTACAACTCCCACAATGAGTGCGTAGCATTTATCCGATGTGCACGCAGCGTTCATCGCAGCGAGAGGAAAGACGGCCTGCGGGCCGTCCTCTCCCCTCTATTTTAGTAGGCGATTGATAGTGCAGAGGAGTGTGTGAAATGCCTTTAGGTGGAACTGAACTACTCATCATTCTGGTGATCGTGCTTGTGCTGTTCGGCATTGGCCGTGTAGGCAAGCTCGGCGGCGAACTCGGCGGTGCGATCTCGAACTTCCGTCGTGGGCTGGATCAAGGTCGCAAAGAGACGACTGATGAAACTGAACAGCTCTAAAGCCATCAGCCAGAAACTAGAGGGGCGAACCGGTGTGTTCGTCCCTTTTGATTTCCATAGACAAACTTCGTTCGCGGCGTGTGTACAGTGAAGCGCGGCGCGCCGGAAATGCCGAGCTAATCTTTCCCGCGAGTGTTCACGATGAT
Source organism: Anaerolineae bacterium (assembly GCA_014379235.1). Lineage (GTDB taxonomy): Bacteria > Chloroflexota > Anaerolineae > Aggregatilineales > Phototrophicaceae > JACMMD01. The sequence continues at coordinate 2,776 of JACMMD010001091.1, read as the reverse complement.
GACACCGACCAATACCAGCGCGCCACCGACCAGCGCCAGCAAGCCCGGTACTTCGCCAAGCCACAGCCACGCGAGTAGGATGGTCGTCGGCGGCACAAGGTACAGAAAACTTGCCGCTCTGGACGCGGGGACATGCTTCAACACATAAGCCCAACTGACGTAGCCGATGATGCCGGGAACGACGCTCATATAGAGGATAGAAAGCGTTGCGCTGATCGGCGCGGCCTGCACCGCTTCTGGCAATCCCGGCAGATACACGAGCAGAAAAAACGTCCCGCCCCACATGGCGAAGGCGATGTACTGCATCGACGTATATTTACGCAGATACGGCTTTTGCAGGATGAAGTACAGCGCTTGCACCACCGCCGCCAGCACCATATACAGCACTCGCGGGTCGATGTTGGCGAGTGTGAAACCTTCTTCGCCGCTGCCCAGCGCAATCGCCACCACGCCGCTAAAGCTGATGACGATGCCGATCCAGCCCCACACTTTCAGCCGTTCTTTGAGAAAGGCCGTCGCCAGCAGCGCGACGATCACGGGTGAAGCGGCGACGATCATGCTGGCTACGCCTGCCGGAATGCTGATTTCGCCGCGATTGACGGCCACGCTGTAAATCGCAAAGCCGAGTAAGCCTGTCATGGCGATGCCGGGAACATCTCGAAGTGTAGGCAGCGGCGCTTTCACGGCTATTGTGTAAATCAGCATGATGAGTGAAGCCGCGATATAGCGCAGCAGCGAAATGTGTTCCGGCGAATAGGCATGAAGCGTGGCGCGAATGGCCGGATAGGCCGATGCCCACGCCACAATCGTCACGATGATGGCCACCCACACACGGGCGCTGATCTGGGTGGTCGATGCTGGCGCGGCGGCTGGCAGCGGCGACGGTTTACTGGAAGATGTAAGCAACGGTTTCTCTCTGTGCTAGGCAGTGACTTCAAAACATTCGTAATCGTTCAACATTAATTCTGTGAATTCCTCAGCACTCATATCAAAGAGAAACGTTTCTATATTGAAAGAATCCTGCGGCAGAAAGAGCCGTTCCCTAGCAGGATCGAATTCATAACCTGCCCGATTGATTCGTAAAAATATCCGGTGGTAGGGGACAGTATCGATACACAGGTTTTGACCTTGATCGAGTAAGCCTGAGAACTCTGCCACGACACCCTTATCTTGATAGTACAGGGTAAAGGTATAGGAGATTGGTGCTATCACATCCGTTGGCAAACTAGATTGGAAGTATATTGCGTCAGGTGTTCCCATGTGGCGTAGAACGGTACGCATATTGTATTGCGTCCAAACAGGCCGCTCGTTGTCAGTTTCGATGTTGACGAACATCACGTCTGGTATATCGTCGATGACTCCGTTTTCAGGTTTCATATGGAGTACCAGCGTTAACTCTCTCTGTTCAGTGTAAAGTTCGCGGCTGTTCAAGGTCGGGCTATCATCGGTCTCGAAAGGTATTCCGAGAGGCGCGAGTGTTTGCTCGATTTCCGCGAAAGTCATCTCACCGATGCGGATACCCCACCAGCAGGGCAATTCACAATCTTGAAAACTGTTGATGAAACTCTCCATGCGCTGATTATCTATCGGATGGTCACGAAATGGCGTTGGAGTCGGAACAGGCGTTAAGAGCGCGAAACTCCAAAGCGTAATCATGCTCATGAACGTGGACGCAAGGCGATTGAATATCATATAGTACAGTGGGCTATGTTATAGGAATGCGTCTATTGTAGACGAGAAATCGTTTACGCTGTGGCGGCGTGGACTGCGATGGTCTAGGCATCGGCAAATCAGTTACTATTGAGCGACAACGTTCGTTTAGTGAGTTCGTGTAATGACCGTCGAGCAGATTTACGTCGTCCTGATTCTGGTTATTCCCCTAACACTGGTGCTGCTCAACCGCCTGCGTGAAGACATCGCCGCGCTATTGATGGCGGTGCTGTTGGGCTTGGCGCAGTTCTTCGGCTTGGGTGTGCTTGGGCCGGCGAACACGCCCGACGATGCAACGAAGGCGCTGACAGGCTTCGGGACACCGGAAGTGATTACGCTGCTGTCACTGTTCATCGTCACCTACTGTTTGGACAAGTACGGCGTGACGCAGTGGTTGGCGATCCGACTGCTGGCCATTGGCGGCAAATCAGAACGGCGGCTGATCGGGCTGTTCGCGCTGACGGCGGCGCTGCTGTCGCTGTTCATGAATACGCTGGCGGCGGGCGCGTTAGTCTTGCCGAGCGCGTTGGACGCTGCTAGGCGAACCGGAATCAAGCCAAGCAAGCTGCTGATTCCGATTGCCTACGGCGCGATGCTCGGCGGTGCGGCGACGTATCTCACGACGGCCAATATCATCATGAGTGGGTTACTTCCTTTAGCCAATCCGCCACAAGCGCCGCTTGGTATCCTCGATTTCACACCGACGGGCGGCCTTGTGGCCATCGCTGGCTTGATCTTTATCGTGATCTTCGGCAAATATCTGCTGCCTGACCGCGACCCGCCTACGTTACAGGTCGCTTCCAGCCGCGATGAATTGATGAAAACTTACCAACTACACGAGCGTTTATGGGAAGCTGAAGTCGCTCCCGGCTCGTCGCTGGTGAACAAGGTCTTGAGCGAAACCGAAATCGGTGAGGCGCTAGGGCTGTCGGTGTTGGGCGTTCGACGTGGCAAGCGCGTCACGCCGATCTATCGCAAGGGCTATCATATCCATGCCAACGACGTGCTGTTGATCGTCGGACGTGACGAGCGGGCGGCGCAGCTAGAGCGTGAAGGGCTGCGCGTC
>JACMMD010001090.1 GCA_014379235.1 Anaerolineae bacterium | reverse complement strand
GCCCACCAGCGCCAGCGTTTCTCCCGGCTGAACCCTGAACGAGATGTCATGAAGCGTGGGGATATGTTCGTTGTACTCAAAGCATACGTTCTTGAACTCGACTTCGCCGCGTAGAATGCCGGGTTCGCAGCAGGTCGGCGCGTCGTCCACATCGGGTTTGATGTCCAGCACTTCGACCACTTTTTCCGCGCCGGTCATGGCGACGTGCAGCATTTCGTTCATCTGCGCCATCAGCGTGATCGGCTGGTAGAACACCGTCAGGTACAGTACGAAGGCCACGAGGTCTTCGACTTCCATCGTGCCGTTGAGAACTTCCTGTCCGCCGAAAATGACGACGATCACCAGACCGATAGCCGTAATCAGTTCAATCGAGGGCGCGACGATAGCGTGTAATTTGAGCATGTTGAGCAGGCTGCGCGTTGCCTCAGTCGAGGCGGTACGGATGCGCTTGTGTTCGCGCTGCTCCTGCGTGAACAGTTGAATCTCTTTGATGCCAACGAGATTATCCTGCACGATTCCGGTGAGCTGTCCGAGCCTGCCCGATGAGTCTTGCATGGCGGCTTTCATGCGCTTACCCGCGAACAGATTGCCGAAGAACAGCGCGGGCATCGGCAGCAGGGTGAGCAGCGCCAACGTCGGGTTCAGGCTGAACAGGATCACGCCGACGCCGAGCAGCAGCAGCAAATTCACGGTCATATCAGGGATGTAGTGGGCGAAGAACGGCTCAACGTCGCGGGTGTCGGTGATGACACGCTTGAGGATTTCACCTGTTTGACGGTCTGCGAAGAAGCGCGCCGATAGACGCTGCAAGTGGTTATAGAGTGCAACTCGCAAGTCGTTGACAAAACTGTAAGCCATCACATGGGCGATGTAGGAATACAAATAGCGGAACAGCGCACGGGCGATGAAAACGATAATGAGGATAATGCCGAGTTGGATAACGCGGTTGGTAGCGGTGTCGCCTGTTTCCGTGCGGATGATTTGTACGAGTTCACGTACCAGCCATGGGTTGACGAGGTTCATCGCTGTCAGACCGCCAGACGCGAAAATCACGACGAGCATATGCCAGCGATACGGGCGCAGATATGGCAGCATTCTGCGGAGGGAGTGCATGAAGATATATCCTGTAGATGAACAATTGATCCTTCAAGATTACTCCTGTGCAAGCAGTCCATGTAAGGCCAAGTATTAAGGCGGCTTAAAGTGGCATCGCTGCTAAGAGTTCCCCGCAGTTTCGAGCGTGGCGGTAATGCTGTCGATCAGCTTGAGGACGCTCATTGGACGTAGTCCGCCGCACTGGTTGATTCGCATCTCGGCGCGGGTTTCCTCGTCGGAGTAAATGTACTTGGTAGCCGTCAGCAAAATCACCGGAATACACGCTAACGCTTCGTCCGCCTTCATCGCTTCGATGACCGCGAAGCCGTCCATCTCCGGCATCACCAGATCGAGCAGCACCAGATCGGGCGGCGTTGAGCGCATCAGGTCAAGCGCTTGCTGGCCGTTATAGGCGCGCTGAACTTGAATGTGCGGATACTGCATCTCGATGCTGCGCTGTACCAACTGCACCACGCCCAGATCGTCATCGACCACCAACACGCTGCGGAGCGGGCTGTAACGCGCAAACTGCTCGGTGATTTGCCCCGGACGTACAGGCTTGGCGAGGCAGGCATCCACGCCCAATTTCTTCACCATCTGCGTCGTGCTTGGCAGCGAACACACGATCACTGGAACGGATAGCTGCGTCAGATGCGGCGCAAGTTGCAGTCCCGGCGGGTTGTTGACGATGATACCCTGCGGGCTGTGCTGGCGAATCGCGGCTTCGATGCCGCCATTCGCGTCGTCCTCGACCTGTATGATCTGGCGGTTCTGTACATGGCGCGTGATGAGTTCGCCAACGTGCGGATCGCTGTCCACCACCAGCCACAGCGAATCCGGCGTGACGGTTTTCAGTGTCGGCATGGGCTGAGTATCGCGCACTGAGAATCGCGGCTCATAGGGCAGCGTGAACGTAAACACCGAGCCTTTGCCTTCTTCGCTGCTGACGGTCAGCCGCCCGTTATGCGCCTCGACAAAGCGCTTGGTGATGGCTAACCCCAAGCCCGCGCCGCCATGCGCCCGACTGAGCGAATAATCCACCTGATAGAATTCCTCGAAGATCAACGACAGCTTATCGGGCGCGATACCCAGACCCGTATCGGCTACTTCAAACACGACGACGTTTTGCCGGACGCTGACGGAAAAGGTTACACTGCCGGATGGCGTAAAGCGCTGCGCGTTATTCAGCAGGTTGATAACCACCTGCCGGATGCGCGTCCGGTCTATCTCGATTTCGGGCAGATCATCGGCAACAGCGACGATGAACTCGATAGGCTTATCCCGAAACAGGTTGCTGACGATGGCTACCGTATCCGTCAAAAATTGATTCAGGTCGGTGCGCTGGAAGTTGAGCGAGAACTGCGAGATTTCGATATGCGATAAATCCAGCACATCGTCAATCATTTCGAGTAAATGGCGGCTGTTGCGGTGAACTTGGTAGATGTCGCGCTGGAGTTTGGGCGGGAACGATACGTCACCGTAGACTTCCGGCGTCAGGTGCATGATCTCGGTAAAGCCGAGAATGATGTTGAGCGGCGTTCGTAGTTCGTGGCTGATGTTCGAGGCGAAACGTTCTTTCATTCGGCGGGCTTCATCGGCCTGCTGGCGCGCATGTTTCAACTGGGTTTGCAGGCGGCGCTGAGTCTCGTAGGCCGTTTCCAACGATTTGAGCGTCTGCGCGAGTTCGGCACGGTGGTCGCGGGCTTCTTGCAGCAGGTCGTTGGTTTGCTGGTACATCGAACTGTACCACAGCAGCAGCAGATTGATGGCTTGTATGCCGCGATTGGTGACGGTGAGCATCAGGCACAGAAACAGCGCTAACGGCTGCAAGGGATAATCGGCGTGGCCCGTCAGCGACAGCAGCAGCGTGAAGCCGAGAAACAGCAGCGCTAAGGCAGCGTTGCCATACGAGACCAGCAGTTCACCGATGAAAATCAGCGGGAAGATTAGGAAGGGCAGCCAATTTTCTGGCAGCAAAATCATGCTGGTGGCCAGCGCGACATACAACGCCACGAGGAAGATGTAGCGCGCGAGGTTCAGTCGGCGTCGGGCGATATGGCGGATGACGAAGGTGAAGCCGCTCAAGCAGAACAGGAAAAAGACCAACTGGTGCGGCAGTGGATTGGTGAAGATCAGCGCGTAAGCCGCTGCCATGCAGAACAGCGCGATCACCACCGTGATGCGCTGGAAAATATCCGCCCGAAAATCGAGCAGCATGTGGCGATAATTGGCGTTGTAGCTGCCGTGAGCGCTGGCTGCGGTCATAACACAACTCCGAAAGTAGCTTTCGCCGACGATTAGGGCCTATGGTACTCTTGACGAATACTCGCCTAAAATCAAACATCTTGCAATCATTATAACGGCTCTGCACGTTAGCGCTTCGTTCGCTCAATTCGCAGCTATCTTCGGTTGCATGTACACTGAGCACCATCTATTGAAATAGAGGATGTAACGATGATTCACAAATGGCTGCCGATCATGAGCCTACTGCTGCTAACCACCGCTGCTACCGTTCTAGCACAAACTGAACCGGTCACCACATACACTGGCGACGCTGTGGGCTGGCAGTTCAGCCTACCCAATAATTACATGGCTGCTGCTGGCGAACCCATCATCTTTCTCAACCTGTCAGCAGACGGAGACGGGAATATTTACGTCGCAAATTTTACTAGCGCGCTGGTATACGATGGCGAAACCGGACAGCTTGACCATGCTATTGTGGACACCAGTGGCACAGTCGTCCAATATGACGATGTGGCGGCGGCGGGTGATGGCAACGTGTGGGTGGCTGATTCGAAATCGTTCGCCGTTTACCTGCTCGACCCACAGGGCAATATCCTTGTGACGATTCCGTCTAACACACCCGACAACCCCAACGCTCGATTGGCCCCGAACGAACTCGAAGTTGGTCCCGATGGCAATATCTATGTGATGTACTCCAGCGCCAATACGATGATGCAGGTTTTTACGCCGGAAGGTGAATTTGTGCGTTCGTTTTCGATGGGAGATCGCAGCTTGTCCAGCGGGCTGATTGATTTCACCTTTGGCCCCGATGGCAACCTGTATATCGCAGGTGTGAGAACGGTTCGCGTCCTCGATACCGAAGGGAATATGGTTGTCGAACAATTCGCGCAAGATTTTCGGGAAGCAAGTTCGATGGATGTGCATGGTATAGCCGTCGATGCAGAGGGCCGGGTCTATATTGGTGGCAGTTCTGTCGCTGACGATCAGTCGATCACGGCTGCCGTGTATCAGTTTGACGCCGACGGAAACTTGTTGGGGCAGTTCGGCAAAGGGCAGCAGCGTATCAACTGGGGTGATGACTTCCAGCCGGAAGAACTCAGTTTTACGGTGTCCTTAGCATCGCTGCCGGATGGTCAACTGGTCATTTCTGATGCCAACGGCGGTTACAGCCAACTCCTCAAGGTGAACATGGGTAGTGCAGCAGCCAATTAGATTTGATCTGATGTGTAGGGGCAGGTCTGAGACCTGCCCCTACGACATGCATCGTAACTAGCTAGATACGCAGTTCGCGCAGCGCATGAAGCAGCGCGTCTTTGGTGACAGGCTTAGGCACACACTTCGACGCGCCGAGCGAGTAAGCCAGTTCCGGGTCGCTAATCACCGAGCAGATAATCACCGGAATGGCCTGCGTGTCGCTGCTGGTACGCAAGCGCTGGAGCAGTTCCCAACCGTCCATTCCCGGCATCATCAGGTCGAGCAGGATGACGTCCGGTTGAAGCTGACGTGCCATGCGTAAACCATCGTCACCGTTATGCACCGCCACCAGCCGGTACGCCCCATCCAGATAATGGTTGAGCAGATCGACCAGCCCTTCGTTATCATCCACGAGCAGCAGCAGTGCGCCCTCTTGCGGAGCGCGAATCGTCAAGTGCTGCTCACTGTCTGTCGTGTGATATTGTATCTGCCAGCGAATTTGTTGCAGCATCTGGTCGATGATCGGCTCGATGCGTGGCTGTTGGACTTGGGCGCTTGACGCGGGATAGCTCAAGCGGATATGTAG
>JACMMD010001089.1 GCA_014379235.1 Anaerolineae bacterium | reverse complement strand
TCAGCTTGCCGCGTGCTTGCAGCAGCATCAGGATGGATAGCAAACGATCTGCGCGCATTAAGAAATGCCTTTCGGATTGAGTGACATAAGGTGTCACCCAAAGTAGTCTATCATAGAAGTGTGACTTGAGCAGATCAGACGAGAGGAAGAAAACTCATGAGCAAGGGTAAAGTAGAACACATCAACCCCGAAGGACTGCACGCGATGGGTTATAGCAACGTCATCGCGGTCAGCGGCAATGTGAAAACAATCTATATTGGCGGGCAAGACTCGGTTGACGCAAAAGGCAACATCGTCGGCGAGGGCGATCTCGCCAAGCAGGTCGAGCAGACACTCAAGAACGTCGAAATCGCGCTCAAAGCGGCTGACGCGAAGCGAGAAAACGTCATCAAGTGGAACATTCATATGGTCGCAGGTCAGGATGTCCGCAGTGGGTATGAAGTATTCCAGAAATGGTGGGGTGATCGCGGCAACCCGCCTGCGGTCACTATGACATTCGTAACGGCGCTGGCGCGGCCTGAATTCCTGTGCGAGATAGACGCGATTGCGATTGTGCCGGAATAATTCGAGTTTGGTAGGGGCACGATAACGAACGAAGTTCGCCGTGCCCCTACAGATAAGTTTATAGCGGCTTCGGCACTTCAACACCGAGCTTATCGGCCCATTTTGCCAGCGCGGGCATGATGCTCGGATACAGAACGATGCCGCTTTCGAGATAGTTGGCGCGCTGCTGCAAGGCTCGGCTTCCCGGCAGTCGAACAGGTGGATTTCCCGGCGCGGTTGGGTTACTACGGGCGGCTTCCGCGAACCATTCGGTTTCGCGCATGAAACGATCTCGCCCTCCAAAAGCGTCGGGGTCTATGATTTGCAGGAACACCGACGCGCCCCACGTCGTTGGCGCATCGGCGCGGCCATAACCGCCGAGCGCCGATGTCAGCGCCTCAACCAGAATGCCGAGCGCGAAGCCCTTATGCCCCGAATCCATACCGCCGAGCGGCAGCACCGTACCGGGTGGATCAGTGTAGTTCGTGGCCGGATCGTCGCTGGCGTTGCCCTGATTATCCAGCAGCCATTCATGTGGGAGATGTTCTCCCTTGCCTTCGTTGTACAGCCGCCCAACCAGCCCGTTAGTTGTCGTGGACATGCTGATGTCGATGATGATCGGATCGCCCTGCATAGGGATGCCCACCGCGAGGGGGTTCGGGGTATACAGTGGACGTATTCCCCCAAAGGGCGCGACAGATTTAGCGCGAGGATCGGAGCAGGTCAGCAGCATGAACAGCCCTTTGTCCGTCGCCCGTTTGGGATAGGCTGCAAGACAGGCGATGTGATGGCTGCGTTGAATCACGATGGTGACAACCGGATTGGTGCGAATACGCTCGAAAGCGACATCCATCGCCTGCGTCACCAGCCACGGCCCCGGCAGATAGCGCCCATCCCACGTCAGCGCCGCGCTATGATCGGCCACCACAGTCGGTTCGCCATCTTTAGTCATCGCGCCCGATTCTAGTTCGCCAAGATACGGCCCGAGCAGGTTGAAGCCGTGCGTGGTGTGCCCCATTAAGTCGGCTTCCAGCAGGATTTCAGCAGCAGTTCCGGCGCGGTCTGTCGATAGTCCGGCGCGCTGCAACAGCGTTGTGGCGAAGGCCAATAGGTCTGACGCAAGGTAACGTTCGGTAGAGTTGGTCATCGTTATACCTAAAACGTAATCTTTTGCGCGGGGTCACTGATGCCGACGCGCTGGAAAATCCAGTCGATTTCGGCGTGAGTTCCGGCGTCGATAGGCGCGAACGGGTCGCGCAATCTTGCATCGGCAATCGCGCCGCGCCGCTTGAGCAGTTCTTTGCGGATAGTCAGGTTAATCACGGGCTGGTTTTCGTATCGAATGAGCGGCAAATACTTGTCGAAGATGCGCTCGGCTTCTTGCTTGCGACCATCGGTAAACGTGCGGAAAATCGCCACGAGAATCTCGGTGAATGCGAAGCCTGTCATTGTGCCGGATGCGCCGCGATTCAACTCTTCCAGCAGGAACATGCCGCCAAGCCCGCCGAAAATTTCGTACTTATCGGTGCGTGCCCGAATCGCGCCGATTTTCTCCATCAGCGGCGGGTCTTCCAGTTTGAGATGACGCGCATTGGGGATTTGTTCGGCCAGCGCGGCGAGAAAATCGGCGGACATGAACACGCCGTTCACGGGCGGGAAGTCTTGCACAACAATCGGCTGGTCGATGCTTGCGGCGATTTCGCTGTAGATGGCCAGCACTTTGTCGTCGGTGGGGTTGTCCATGCGCGGCGGCGCGATCATCACGCCAGCCGCACCGGACGCGAACGCCGCTTGGCTCAGGCTGATGACGGTTTTGACTTCGGGATGGCTGACGCCGACGACGACGGGCACTCGTCCCGCGACGGTATCCATGACCGTATCGACGACCTGCTTGCGCTCATCGATGCTCAACTTGGCGGCTTCGCCCAACACGCCGAGGATGGTCAGCCCGTAGGCATCTTTATCAAGCTGGAAGTTCACCAGATGGCGCAGGCTGTCCCAATCGACTTGCAGTGCGCTGTCGAACGGCGTAGCCATAATGTTAAAAATACCTGTGATGCGTTGGCTCATATTACCTCTCGAAATTTAGTCAGTTACGCGCAGCTATCGGGCGACGCTTGCGTCGCCCCTACAATAAGATGGCAGGGTGGTTCACGAACCGCCCTACGAAATTCTATAAAACGCCTTCATCGTATTCTACCCATTTGGCATCGAAACCGAACTCAGTGAACAATGGATTAGGCAAGGGCTGGCGCAGCACTTTGCTGGCGAGGATTTCACCTGCTGCTGGCGAACTCATGATGCCATGCCCGACGTGCGCCACTGACGCGAACAGCCCTTCGACCTGTGGCACGGCGTCGATGATGGCGCGTTCGCTGTCATAGGGGTGCTGAGTACCATCAGCGTCAGTGCGATAGGCGGTAGTTTCATCACGGTAGACATAGTAGCCGATGTTGTGCGAGATGCCGCGTAAATAACGCCCGTCCGCAAAACCTTCGCCTTCTTGATGACCGAACTGGCGCGCCAACAGCATCAGCGCAATCGACGGAAAGCGCTGGTCTTTCAACGGGTTAGCGGGGTACATCGGGTCTATTATGGCGTCGTGAGCGTCGTTCGAGCCGTACTGTGGCCCGGCATTTTTGTTATGCCAGTTGTATTCCCAACCGAAGATCGCGCCAGTTTGCGCTTCGGGGCGAACGTGCGGATAGGGCGCTGCGCCAATAATCATGGGGGCGTGTTCGGGGAATGGGTCGTGCCGCCAGCCTGTCGTGAAGCTCTGACGTGGGCGAATGACAATCGGCAGTTCGACTCCGGCGCTGCGTGCGATCTTACGCGAACTCGCCCCGGCAGCGATGACTACATTCGG
>JACMMD010001088.1 GCA_014379235.1 Anaerolineae bacterium | reverse complement strand
TTGCCGCGTTATCGGCCAAGAAATGAACTAACTGAAACTATACACCTAGCTAAATCGATTTTGTGTCCAACTTTTTGGGGTCACTACAGGCTGGGATTCTATATAAGCGGCCTAAAAGGGTAATTTGCTTTCTTCCAGAGCTTTCGATCAACGTGCTTAATTGATAGGATGCAAGTTACCCTTTACCCTATTTTTCTTGATGCCTCTAGATATGTCAGTATTGATGTAAGTTTTATTCTAACCTTCTCTTAATCGACCAAACTCACACTAATTATTATTAAACGATATAATATAAACGTATACAAAAGTAGGGAGGATAGTGTAATGTATTTTCATGTGCAGCGTTTAATCAATGATATCGTTCCTGACGAACCAGATCCCCAAGCAGCGAACTTACTGCAAGAAGGCTTGGGCGGTCAGTTCGGCGAAATGCGGACGATGATGCAGTACTTCTTCCAAACCTTCAACTCACGCGGCAATGCCAAACCGTTTAAAGACCTCATTCATGGGGTCGGCATCGAAGAAATCAGCCATGTCGAACTTATCGCTACCACTATCACCCACTTGATCGATGGGTCTCCGCGCTATCAAGGCACTGCCAAAGATACGCCGGGTGCAGGTGGTACGACTCCCATGGACATAGCTTGTGAAGCTCAGAACCCTCATCACTTCATCGTTTCCAATCAAGGTGCGCTGCCAGTGGACGCAGCCGGTAACCCGTGGATGGGGTCTTACGTGTACGCCAGCGGCAACCTCGTGCTAGACCTGCTTTACAATGTGATGCTGGAATCTACTGGGCGTCTTCAGAAATGCCGCATCTATGAAATGACCGACAACAAAACGGCCCGCGCAACAATTTCTTACCTCATCGTGCGTGATCATGCTCATGAGCTGGCCTTTGCAAAAGCACTGGAGGCGTTGGGTGTCAACTGGGGCAAAGTACTGCCGATCCCCAACTTTGACGCAACTAAATACCCCGAAGTGAAGAAACTGATGGATGACGGTCTGCATTTGCGCCAACACCATTGGCGCCTAGACAGTTCCGAAATGGGCAAGATTTTCCAAGGCGAAGCCCCTACTCATAACGGCGATCAACTGACCATGGATGAAAATCCGCCTGAGGGCGCACCATGGCCCGACCTGCCCGAACGTCCAGAGTCGTTTAGTCCCGGCCTTACGCCCGAACTTAAAGCTCTTGTTGAGGAAGCCGCCAAGATGTCCGGTACATACCAAAGCGCTCCAGTCAGAAATGGCCGGTAGCGAATAAAAGTGGCAGTCAGCCTTTGCCAAAGGCTGACTGCCGTTTGAATTGGATGGGAATCCTTCAAACTAATATACCTACCATATGCCGCATACTGCCGTTGATCCCCATAGCGATACTCCCTCAATTGGTCGCGCTTCTCTTGCGCCTCGTCGCATTCGCCCTACTATTCGTTGAAATGAGCCTTTCAATTATGCTGGCGGTGCTGTCACGTCGATAATTTGATCGAATGCCAGCCCACTTTTGCCTACGGTATATCCGGTTGGCAGCGTTTGATGCTCAGGCTCACTTGACCGTTTTCCGGGCCAAGCGCGAGTATTTCCGCTTCAACCATCTGGTCTACACTTAATACATCCTGCGGGTGTTTGATCGGTTTCCACGATATTTCAGGAATTCGCACAAGCCCAACCAGATCAGAGTCTTCAATGGCGACAAATGCGCCAAATGGCATCAATTGAATGACGCGACCAATCACTCGCTTGCCGACGATTAGTTCCTGACCCATATCGGTTTAGCTCACATCCTTATGCCGCATATTCTACTTTCAGTTATGCTGGCGGTGGTGTCACCTCGATAATTTGATCGAACGCCAGCCCGCTTGAGCCTTCACCGCGTCCGGTTTGCTTGCGGACACCCAGCCACACAAACACACGCCCCTTTGTCCAACGGGTACGCTGAAACGCCTGCGAAACCTGAACGCCTGCGCGTGGCACTTCTTCTTCGTGCAGGAAATAAGGCTCGCTCACGGTTCGGTCTAAACCTTCGCGCAGCAGGATGGTGCGCGGGCGAACCTTCGTTCGCGGATCAGCGGCCAGCGTCGGCGGCATGGCGGCACGCTGCAATTGAATCTGGCGCGAGTCGTTAGGGTCAGCGATCCGCACAGGGATAAACGGAATCCAGTGTTCGGGCACGCTGTTCATCACGCGATAGCGGATTTTCGCGGCGGGTTCGGGCAGCGGCGGTGGCGGCTCGTCCGAGAGCAGCATCTGGTACGTGTTGAGTGTTTCGCGCGCGGCTTCTGCGCCGGGTTTGCTTTCGCCACTCGCCAGCGGAACGACCTTTTCGATGCCCCAGACCATGTTGGCCATCTCATCACGGATCAGCACAATTTCTTCGATGGGCTTGCCTTCCTGAATCTTGGGCACAGTCGGCAGCAGCAGCAAACTCGTATCGGCTGCTTCGCCCATGTCGCCGCGAGTATTCAGCATGAACATGCTCCAGCGATTCCATGCGTCGTCTAGCCCGCGCCCAGCAGCGTCAATCCACAGCCGTTCGCCAAAGACATTGGTCACCATCATGCCTTTAATGTTGGCGACAGAGCCGACAGGAAGCTGCTGCGGCACGATGAACCAGTCGTTCGCATAGACGAGGCCGAACTCCATCAGCAGCAGCTTGGCGATGTCGGTGGTATCGGGTTTGATGTCACCGAAATTGGTGCGGTGGTCTTCAAACGCCCACCAGCGCGTGTTCGGCATTCCGTCAAAGGTCACCGCTGCGGGGATGAAGGTCTGCGCGGGCAAATCGACAGGCGCAGGCGCATCGGGATCGAACGGCGCGCCGAGTTCGCTGACGTTCGGGTCAATGCTAAAGTTGTACCAATCCAGCCGCCCGTGATAATACTCCTCTGCCGCGTACACTTTTTCACCATCGCTCTCAGGCGCAGATACCGCGAACTGGTATTCGAGACGATCTGGCAGCCATGCATCAGCGTCGGGCTGCGCGGGTTGGTTGAAAAGCTGCTCGTACCACGCGCTGAATTTGCCCGCCAGCGTATCCATGTCGGACTGTTCGGCGGGGTTGTTGGTGATATTGTCGTAAGCGTGACCGCCCGTTTTCAGATGCAAGTAGAGCTTGCCGCCATCCATGCGCCGTCCGGCGACAGCGGCGAAACTCGCCCAAACTTCGGGGTGCGCGCTGCGGTAAACGTCGTCAAAAGCCGTCGGATCGGGCGCAGTGAAGGCATACTCGTCGATGAACGCTTGCTCAAAATTGCCAGCCTGCTTGACGAGCTTCAACCACTGGCGTCCCATCAACAGTCGAATATCGAGCGCGATCTCCTGATCGGGATTTTTGAGTGTCAGCGCAATGGGACGGCGCTCAACGAGGGTTTCTAACGGCATTTCGTCGTTGAAAGACTCGGCAGCATGACCATCGGCCTTGTACTGCGTGAGTTCAGTCTTGTGGAGTTGCAGCTTGGCGAACACGGGCGAACCCGCATCATCACCTTGAAACTCGCCCATTTGCCATTGGCGGGTGAGCATCCACAACGCATCGCTGATTTCGGCTTTGAGTGCGCGTGTAAAATTGTTGGTGCGCGGGCGGCCTTCCAGCCGATTCCACATGGTGATCGAAGGATATAAATGCTGCGCCAATGCAGTCTTAATGTCGGAGACGACGAATTTCTGGCT
>JACMMD010001087.1 GCA_014379235.1 Anaerolineae bacterium | reverse complement strand
TTCGAGTTCCCGGCGCTCGGTATCGGTCAGCCGACCATCAAGGTATGCCGACAGCAGTTCATATTCGTTGTCGTTCAAGTTGCGCCCGGCGCTCATGACTTACCTAACTTGGCCGTTGGATTTGGGGCGGCTAATTGACTATTACTCATCGTTACGTATTAGACGATATTCGGCGGGCAAAAGTTCCTGAACGGCCTGCAAGCAGTTGCGGACGCTGGCCCGCGCCCGGCTGAGGCGGGATTTTACCGTGCCGAGGTTCGCGCCTGTGTTATCCGCGATCTCTTCGTAGCTGAAACCTTCGACATCGCACATGACCAGCACGATACGTTGATCGTCGCCAAGTGCCATGATGCAGTTCTGAATAGCTTGTTGCAGTTCGCCCTCTTGAACAGCCTGTTCCGGTGTCGGAAGGTGGCTTGGTATTGGCGGGCCGTCGTCGGCATCTGCGCCGGGAAGGTCGTCAATCGAGGTGGCGGGACGGCGCTTGCGTCGGCGTAATTCATCGTAGCAGACGTTGGTGGCGATGCGGCATAACCATGAACGGAAGCTGCCACCGCGATAGGTTTCGAGGCGGCGGTAGGCCAGCAGAAAAGTGTCCTGCGTCATGTCGGCGGCGCTGTCCGGTTCGCCCATGATGCGATAGGATAGCGAGTACACCACGTCCTGATGGCGCAGCACCAGCGCATTGAAGGCGTCGAGGCTGCCACGCCTCGCGTCTTCAATCAACATCACGTCGTCATTTACGAGGTCAACCATTGACATCTTCGCTAGAAATCACTACTATATGTATATAGATAACTCAATTAATGGTGCTATTACGCCGGCGTGACGGAACTGGCATACGTACGATACTCAAAATATCGCGCTCTCACGGGCATGTGGGTTCGACTCCCACCGCCGGCACAGAAGTCAGGTTCAAAAGCCTGACTTTTTTATTTCCTAACCCTCAGCATAGTATATAATCGGTATTAGAAAGTCAACTGCTGCAAGGATACGCCTTCTATGCGGACACACGACGAATATCGTTCAATCCTTGAACTGTGGGAAAGCGGCGTTAACAAGAAAAGAATTGCTCTATACACAGGTATTCCACGAGGCACGGTGGTAGAGTGTATTCAAAAGTTTGGCAATGTAGCGGGTTTAGAGAAAGCTATCGCTGAACCTTCTGAAATGAGGAAACCTGTCTCGCAGGTGCTTCAACGTATCAATGACCCGCAAGATATTGAGACACGCAAATCTTATGCCTACTTGCTAGGAATGTACCTAGGGGATGGCTGTATAGTACGAAGTCGTCAGGTCTTTTTGCTGCGTATTTCATTGGACGCAAAGTATCCTAACATTGTTGATCGCTGCGCTAACGCATTGCAAATCATTTTGCCCTTAAATAAGGTCGGCTTCATAAAGCACATTTATCAAGAAAAACTTAGCCACATTGATGTGAGCTGTCTACATAAGAGTTGGCCTGTTCTGCTACCGCAGCATGGTAAGGGAATGAAGCATACCCGTGAGATCAAGTTAGAAGCATGGCAGCAGCTTATTGTCGATGCCTATCCCTTAGAGATGTTTCGCGGTTTGTATCACTCTGATGGCTCGCGCTTTAGCAATGTGGTGAATGGCAAAGATTATCCACGCTATCAATTCTCGAATTGTTCGCCAGATATTAATCGCATTTTCCGTGAGACTTGCGCTAAATTGGGGCTGGAGTGGTCGGTTGGTACTCGTGGTAAACGTGCTGCAAACGGTGGCATTCACGAGAACACCTTTATCTCCAAGCGCAAGGATGTTGAATACCTCGACAGTGTGATCGGGCCGAAAAGCTAAACCGCCGCTTTTGCATTCCCCGTAATCTGGAATACACTATTACAGCATTCGGCGAAATCGCATTTCGCCTGCTTTGAATGACTAGAGAGTTCATCAATGGTACGTTTTCTCATGTCGCTGATTGTCGGGTTGGTGCTCGGCGCGGGAATTGGCCTGTATTTGGGTTGGGTGCAGTTCCCGGTGGAATTCGTAGACAGCCCGGCCAGCTCGATGGCGACGCGCTATCAAGACGAATACACGGTCATGGTGGCTGGCGGCTATCTCGGTGACGGCGACTTGATCGGCGCGATTGAACGATTGCGCTTGCTCGACGTGCCCAACGTGCCCTTTCACGTTCAAGAAGTCACCGAGCGCTACATCACCAACTCGCGGGATGTGGACGACATTCGCTATCTGGTGGCGCTGGCTGAGGGTTTAGGTCGCCTAACGCCGATCATGGAACCGTACCGCGATTTGAGGCTGCCGCAGTGAGCAAGACGCCCCAATATATCAACCCCAACTCCAACCCTGAAACGCCGAGCAAATACAATCGCCCGCGCCGCTATGTCATGTGGTGGGCGCTGCTATTTGGCTTGATCGTGGGAACGGTAGGCGGGATATTTTTCGCGTGGAACATCAGCCCCGTAGAGGAGTTCGACACCGAACCCTGGCAGTTACGCGAGGATGACCGCGCTCAATATCTCGTGGCGATCATGATCGACTATGCTTATAACGGCAACCTGAGCCGCACAGTAGACCGCCTGATTACCTTGCGGCTTCCCGGCGATCAGATTCAGGAAGTGGCCAACATCGCCTGTCGCCTCGCATCCGGTGGTTATGTAGACAGCCAGAGCGGACTCTACGCGGTTCGCAGCATGATGCAGTTCTACCAATTGCAGGGACGCTCCGGCTGTGCCGATACGCTGCTGGTGGCTGATGCCGCCGCGCCAGCAACGCCTACCGTGATTGTTGTGGCATCTTTGACGCCGACGCTCGTGCCGCCCGCTACTAAAACGGATACGCCTGAACCACCCAACCGCCCAACGCCAACATCGGTGACGTTCGTCGTGCCGACCAGCGTCGCACAGGAAGAATTCACGCTGGCGAACGTCGGTACGTTCTGTGATGTCAACTTGTCCGGCATCATCGAGGTGCGCGTACAAGATTTCAACGGCGAAGGTATCGCCGGCATCGAAGTACGCGCTCGATGGGATGATGGCAGCGATACGTTCTTCACGGGATTAAAGCCGGAACGCGGCCCCGATTACGCCGACTTCCAAATGACACCCGGCGAGGGTTATACCATCGAACTACCGGGACGCTCTGACCCATCCTCGAGGCCCTTGGCCGCCGCGCCATGTGTCGCTGCTGGCGGCGATGAAGCCATTACTTCGTATCGTGTGGTCTATCGTCCGGCGGAATAGCGGTCAGCGATTAGCCTTTAGCTGTGAGCTTTTAGCCAGAAATGCAAGCGCAGAACATTGTAGTTCTGCGCTTTTTATTTTCTACTAACAAATGAGAAGTATCATGATTGTATGTGTTTGGCTGCAAAGCTGAGAGCTAAGGGAGAAATACCATGAGCGTGAAAGTGAATACGGATGCGGTGAAGCGCGCAAAGAGCCTCATAAAAGACCATAAGCTCGACATGGAGTCCGATTGGAGCAAGGATCAACCCTCTGCTGACGAGGAGAATAAGTACCTCGATCAAAAGGGCTGGTCGGAATATGGCAAGTGGTATCTGGCGATTGATACCGACGAGAACGAAGACACCAAAGGGCGGCATAAGTTCCCGTTTGGCGACTTCAAGCAGGTTCATCGTGACGGATTAATCGCTGCGAAACAGCGCGCCGCGCAGAACGACTATAAATCAATCGAGAAGGCCGCCGATGATCTACTGCAAATGATCGACAGCCGCGAAGCTGATAAATGCTAGGAAGCCGTTAGCTTTTAGCTATAAGCCCTTAGCAAGTACAAGGACACTAAACGGCGAAAGAATCCGCCATTTGTCGAGAACGCTGCTTGCGTAGGAGTTGTGCTTCGCTAAGAGCTAAAGGCTGACCGCTAACTGCTATGTGTGGTCGTCAGCCGCAGGGCAGACGTGCCGTTGTCTTGCGGTTCTGACCATGCGAGATACAGATGCTGATCACGATCAGTCGTCAGCGCTGGCGTACCAAGCAGCAGCGTCACGGGCACAACCGCCTGATAGCCCACAATCTCGCCGCCTTCCATGTAGACTACGCTCAAATTCGAGCCAATCATCGCCGCGACAGGCAGCAGTTCAAAGGCAGCGGCATTGGTTAAAGGCGCGCTCCAACTGAGCCAGTCTTCACCGGGACGGGCGGCCTGCGCTTCACCACCATTGAAACCAGTGGTCAACGTTTCCCCTTCGGCAAGTTGCAAGCCAAGCTGCGTAGGAGTGCTCCACTGTGGGGCGCTCAATTCGCCGCTTGCGAAAAGTGTCTCATGCTGCCCCGACAAGCGCGTGATATTCCAGAAGAGATAACCGTTCGTTTGATCGCGTCCGGCAGTGAATGTATCCGCTCGATCACCGGGATTCAGGTTCGGCGCAGTTGTGATCGGCTGTGTGTTGAATAATTCGCCTTCGTCCAGCCAAGCGCGATAAATACGGTTACTCGATGGCTGCCACCAGAACAAGATTTGTGCGCCATCCGTATCCGTCATCAGCACGGGCCAATCAGCGTCCGAAAGTAAACGCTGTGATGGACGTGGACGACCTTCATTGTCGATGGACTGTACATACAATACTGGCTCATCGAGTGGGCCGCCGCTCCATACGACCCACAATGAACCGTCGCTATTGGGCGCGTAGGCATAACGAAATGTGCGGCTGTCTGAGATCAGCGTCGGGCCGCGCAGGATCGTGCCGAGCGTTCCATCGGCGGCTTCGGGTTGAACCAGTGCTGAGAAGAGGTGTGTTTCGCTTCCGGCTGATGTGCCCTCAGCATCCAGCCACAGGATATGGATGCCGCTCTGCGAGAGCGCGACCTGCTGCGCGTAGGGATGCACGGGCGGCAGCGGCAAGACGATGCGCTCGGATAAGCCCGCGCTGCTCCATCGACGCAGGTCTTGGTGAACGCCAGTTTCGTCCGCGCCGATCCACAGCGCCGATAGTCCGCTGATGTCCGGCTGAATGGCGGGGGCATCGGTTTGTTCCGCATAGTCGAGCGTGAAGATTTCGCCCCATGTGGACGTAGGCGGTTCAGAGATGGGTGGGGTAGAGCAACCTGTGAGGATGAAGATAAAAATACAACACAAGGCAACAAAGGAACGAAGCAACAAAGACCGAAAATTTTTATTAAGACGCATCAACGGATTTGAGCGGCGCTAATCCCTCTGAGCCGTGATAGCGAACAGGGCGCGGCGCATAATAAGCGATGGACTGCACGACGTAGCGTGCCACATTAATCGAGATATTTTGCAGCACGGTTTCGTTGCGCCCATAGTAAATGCCGATGTGAAAGGTTTCAACGCCGCTGTGGACAAGGAACTTCACCAGCCAACCCGCCGGCCCCGAAGCACGCGCCGCTTTGGCCACTTCGATCTCAGTGATTTCGTCCCAACCGATAGGTTCACCATACAGGCGTACTTCGCCCGCGTAGGGGTCGAAGATGGCTTCGATCTGCCGGGCCTCGGCGGGCGTGAGATCATCTAGGCTAGGGCGCACGTTCGGGCGCTGTAACACATACATAGCTGACCGTTCCTCTAAGGTTGTGCTTCTTGCGTCGCCAATGGCGCTGCATTGACGGGCGTAACATTAGCGTTCGGCAGCACTTCGACGATCAGACGCGCTTCGTCGCTGGATGTGCCATCAGGACGGAAGGCGCGAGCCGTCAAGAAATGGCGGCCTACACTCTGAGCGCGCCAGTTCATCAGCACGGTGAAATCGGGCACGGCGGCGCTGACTTCGGGCAGTCCGGTCTGGTGAAGCTGTTCGTCAACGTAAAGTTCAATTCGCGCTACACCGATTCCGGCATCTGAGGCGAAAATCTGAATATCCATATCCGTGCCTTCGATGATGGTGGCATTATCTGTCGGCGAGACGAACTGCACCATTGGAATATCGGGCGTGGGAATAGGTGTCGGCGGGGTGGTGGACAGGTTGCAGCCTGCCAGCACCAGCCCGAACAGCGCAAACCATACCAGCTTTAAATTTGAGCGCACGCTGCTAACTTTCCAGCTTCTTCATAACCAAGCCACTGATTGAATGCAAAAAGCCATTCGCGTCCGCTAGAATTCTGCTGGATACGCACATCGACCACGTACCAACCGGAGTCTTCGGTACTATCGTGTCCGATGCAGCACTGTGTCAGATCACCGAGTTCTGGCGCTTCGAGGATGAACTTATCAGTCTGGCCGGATTCGAAGGCGAAAATATCCTGCGGCGGTAGGTAGATGGATTCCGTTTGTCCGTCCGTGCCGAAAAGTTGAATGAATACATTCGAATCTGTTCCGGCGAGGCTTTCTTCGCCAGTTTGTATCCACAGCGTATAGAGATTCGCGTCGTCCATTGTCATCGCACCTCAGTGTATTATTGCGACCCGTATTAGATTATGCGGTTGATACGCGGGTGATGCAAGCTAGAATATCAATATATACTTCTGCTCACATAGGGCACGACATGTCGTGCCCCTACCACAAGGCTGGCTAGGAGATGCTGTGCGTATCGACGTTGTGACACTGTTCCCGGAGATGTTCGAGGGGCCTATGGGCGAAAGCATGATGTACAAAGCGCGAGATCGGGGCTTGCTCGATTTGCGCGTCCATCAACTGCGCGACTATACGACGGACAAGCATCGCACGGCAGACGACATCCCTTATGGCGGCGGCGGCGGAATGATTCTCAAGCCCGATGTGGTCGTGCGGGCTGTCGAAAGTGTGCTGGAAGGTGCGCCGCCGGATACGCCCGTGCTGCTGACCACGCCGCAGGGCCGCGTATTCTCCCATCCTATCGCTATCGAACTGGCACAGCATGAGCGCGTGGTTATCCTATGCGGTCACTATGAAGGCATTGATGACCGTGTGCGCGAATTGGTGGTGACGGACGAAATCAGCATCGGTGATTATGTGCTGACGGGCGGCGAACTGCCCGCGATGGTCATCATCGATGCGGTGGTGCGCCAGATTCCCGGTGTGCTCGGGGCAGAGGGCGCGGTTGATAAAGAGAGCCATGCTGACGGCGTTCTCGAAGGGCCGCATTATACGCGGCCAGTGGTTTTCGGTGGGCTTGAAGTGCCTGCTGTGCTGCAAGCGGGCAACCACGCCGGAATCGAGCGCTGGCGGCATGAACAGGGTTTGCGGAAAACGTGGCGCAACCGTCCCGATCTGTTGCTAACGGCGCAGCTATCGGAGTCGGACAAGTATTTGCTGGCGAAATTTGCCGATGAAGACGCCGCGAGGCACGAATAGTCCGAATGTACCCTACGGAAACGCGATTTCTGAATGCTCTTTGTTGAGGCATGAAAGAACTTCCGCTATACTGAAAGGGTGTTTACCCGTTCATGCGAATCCCTCCTTTGTTCGTGTGAAGGCGCTGAATAAGAACCGAGATGATGTATGGGTCAGGAATATCGTAGCGAAGCCCTTGAGCGGACTCTGAGAACGCTGCATACTGTCGTCGATGGGGTGAAAGCCTCGGTCATCGTCAACATCGATGGTCTGCTGGTTGCCGCGTTCCCGCCGGGGGACGAAGAAAACCCACATGAG
>JACMMD010000112.1 GCA_014379235.1 Anaerolineae bacterium | reverse complement strand
TGTAGCCTGCGGCTAACAGCAGTGCGAAGCCGATGAGCAAGCGTCGGCGCTGCTGCGAGGTCGTTTCGGCGGGGTCGAAGGCGCGGGCTAATACGACGACGGCCAGCGTCTCGAACATCACCATCGTCATGTGCTGACGAAACAATGGCCCGATGTGATAGACCGTGTTTGACGCGAGAAATGCCAATCCGGCGAGCAGCGCAAGCCAGCGATTGCGGCCTTCTCGATAAACCGCATAGCTGACAGCGGCGGCGCAGATCAATGTGCCGAGAAAGCCGAGCAGTCGCCCGTACCAGTAAGCGGGCCCGAAGACCCACGCGAACGGAACAAGCAGAACGTGAAACAGCGGCGGGTAGTTGCTGGAATAAAACGGGTAAACTTCGGTGTCTTGATAGGGCCATTCGCCGCGACTGAACATCAGCGTATCGACCAGTTCGAAGCCTTCGCCTTGATCGTAATCGAATGGGAAGTGCATTAAGTTGACGGCGTAGACCACATACACCACGAAATAACCAAGCAGCAGCAGGGCCGCGGCGATCAGGATGACGCGGGATACGGTATGTAGAACGCGGTCACTCATAGTTAGGCGGGCGCGTTTCCGAGTGGGATGAGGGTCATGCCGATGATCGCCAGCAGTGCCATCGCGCCAAGCCCTAAACGCTGCGCCGGGCCGATGCCACCTTGACGGCCAGCGTCCAACACGTCGATGCCGATGATGGCGATGAAGCCCAATATGCCGATGGCTAAAAGCAGCAGTCCGAGATGGCGTTTGGTGAAGGTGTAATCTTTTGCGAACATAGCGCGAGAGTATACCATACAAAATTAGTCTGGCAGGGCGTGGCGCAACTTAATAATTTGTCATGCGTATAATAGTCTAGAATGCACAAAACAGGAATTGAACGCGGGTCAATAATCCGCGCAGTACGCGCTTGAAAGCGCAGTCGATAAAGGGTTAAGGATGGCAGAGGATAACGTTCGCAATCAAGACAGCGGGGATGAGGAGCGCGTTTCACGCCTTTCCCGGCTGACACCGCCAGAAAACGAAACCGCCGCGCAAAATGGCGCAGCGCGGATTAAGAGTAACATCGGCATACCGACAAGCGATGTTGTCATAGACGACGATGACGATTCGGTTGTGCGCGAATACGAGGAACGCTACTACGGCGGCGGCAAAGCGAAGACTGGTGCCGCACCAGCGACCTTCGCGGAAAAGCTGAAAACGCGCAGTGTCCCGCGCAGCTACAGCACGATGAACTTGACCGATGATGAGCGCCTGTGGGCGACAGTGGCGCACGGCAGCATTTGGATTACGATGCTGGTTGGTCTGTTTACGGCAGGTTTTGCCGTGCCCGTGACGATTTTTATCCCACTGGTGATCTATTTCCTGTTCCGCAAGCGTTCAAACTTCATCGCTTTTCACGCGCTGCAAGCGTTCGTCGTGCAGCTTCTTGGAACGGTTGGCGCGCTGGCGCTGCTGATGGTGGGCGGGGCGATCTGGGGCGTGGGAATGCTGCTGGCGATGCTTCTGATGTTCGTGCTGGTTGGCTTCGTGCTTGTGCCTGTATGGGGAGTCGTCGGCATTATTCTGCTGGCGGCGGTGGTGGCACTGCCTTTACTGGCGCTGCTCTACGGTACGATTGGCGCGGTGCATACTAACAAGGGCAGCGACTATCGCTATCCATTCGTGGCGCGCTGGGTAGACCGTCAGATGTCCGGCGGGCTGTTGAATTAGCGAACAGCGCACTGAGTACAGCGTTTCAGCTAGTCAGCGGTCAGCAAAAGAAGAAGGCTCTTGTTCAAAACGAGTGATTGCGATGCCCGTACAAATCACCTTTTCTGAACATGAGCCAAGAAGAATAACCGAAGACGCGATATGAAAGTCGCGTTTTTTGTTTCTCATCACTGCGGCTGTGGCTGTTTCAGTAGGTAGTGGCCGCTATTTATTTCCCTGCGTTCTCATGCTATCCTTGCCGCTTGTTCAAACACAACAAAACAAACAACGGATTTCCTCTTTTAGGAGCAGCAACTTCATGTTGAAGACACGCAACTGCGGCGAATTACGCGCCGAACACGACGGCCAACAGGTGACGCTGGCGGGCTGGGTCAATCGCCGCCGCGATCAGGGCGGCCTGATCTTTATCGACTTGCGAGATCGTTGGGGCATTACGCAGGTGGTGATTGACCGCGAGAGCGCCCCCAACGCGCACGCCGTTGCGAATGAAGTCCGCAGTGAGTACGTCGTTCAGGTGAGCGGGGTCGTTCGCGTTCGCCCGGAAGGCACCGCCAATGACGAACTTGAAACAGGTGCTATCGAAATCGTGTCCGATTCGATGCTGCTGTTGAACGAAGCCAAAACGCCGCCGTTTTACATCAACAAAGAAGATCGCATCGACGAAGCGGTGCGGATGCAGTATCGCTATCTCGACCTGCGCCGTCCGAAGATGCAGCAGAATATGGTGCTGCGTCACCGCGTCGTCAAAGCCATCCGTGACTTTCTGGATGAGTGCGGCTTTATCGAAATCGAAACGCCGATTCTGTTCAAAACGACACCGGAAGGGGCGCGAGACTTCCTTGTGCCAAGCCGCTTGATGCCGGGTCATTTCTATGCACTGCCGCAAAGCCCGCAGCAGTTGAAACAGCTTCTCATGGTGGCAGGCTACGAACGCTATTTTCAGATTGCGCGCTGCTTCCGCGACGAAGACCTGCGCGGTGATCGTCAGCCGGAGTTTACGCAGCTTGACCTTGAGATGAGCTTTGTTGATCGCAACGACATCATGAGCCTCATCGAAACGTTGATGACTAAACTCACGGAAGAAGTCGCTGGCCGTGAACTGCTGTTCAAGCCGTTCATGCGGCTCTCGTATCCCGATGCAATGGATCTGTATGGCAGCGATAAGCCCGACCTGCGCTATGATTTGCGGGCCATCGACGTGAGCGAACTCGCGGGCAAGAGCGCGTTCAGCGTATTTGTGAGCAACGTCGAGGCGGGCAAACCTGTCAAGGCGATGCGTGTTCCCGGCGGCGCGAAAGATTTGAGCGGCACAGCATTACGTGCGCTGACGGCTGAACTCGAAGACATCGCCAAGCGCGGCGGTGCAAAGGGACTGGCATGGATGGCGCTGCCCGCTAACGAGGCCGAAGAAATCAAGGGGCCAATTGGCAAGTTTTTCACCGTCGATCAGAAGGTTGAACTGTTCGGGATGCTCGAAGCACAGCCGGGAGACCTGCTGTTGTTTATGTCCGACACGCGCAAAGTGGTTCAAAATGTGACCGACCTACTGCGGCGTCACTGCGCGGAAAAATTCGACCTTATTCAGACGGACAAGCTGGCGTTCGCGTGGGTGAGCGACTTCCCGATGTTCGAGTGGAACGAAGACGAAAAACGCTGGGATCCGTCACATCACTTGTTCACCGCGCCGATGCCAGAGGATTTGAATCTGCTGGATACTGACCCTGCATCGGCGCACGGGTCGCAGTACGACCTCGTATGCAACGGCTACGAAGTCGCTGGCGGCAGCATTCGTATCCATGACGCGGCGCTGCAAGAGAAGATTTTCGGCCTGATTGGTCAGGAACTTGAACATGCCCGCGAACAATTCGGTCACATGCTGGAAGCGTTTAGTTTTGGTGTGCCGCCGCATGGTGGTATCGCTTCAGGCATTGATCGTCTGGTGATGGTGCTGGCGGGTGAGCCGAATATCCGCGAGGTGATCGCCTTCCCTAAGACGCAAACGGGTTCGGATATTATGGCCCACGCGCCATCGTTGCCCGATGCCAAACAGCTAAAAGAGCTGTTCATCGAGGTTCACATCCCCGAAGAACCGAAGAAATAATGACATAGCGTAGGGGCGCTTCACGAAGCGCCCCTACAAAACTACGCTTTCACCCGTGCAGTGTCCCCGAACAAGAACGTCTGCACCAATCCCGCCACAATGCCGCCGCCAAAAATGCCGACGAAATACGGCAGAACATAGCTGAGGTCGCCCGCGATCATCGCCGGGCCGAGGGTTCGCGCTGGATTGAGTGATGCGCCTGTATAAAGGCCGCCTGCGAGGATGCAGGCCGCCAGTGTAAAGCCGATGGCTATACCCGCGATAATTCCGGCTTTCTCAAACGCTGCTGCCTGATAGACCGCGCTCACCAATAAGAAAGTCATCACGCCTTCGAACAGTGCCGCTTGCCACGGGGAAGTCGCCGTTAGCAAACCTGTCGTCTGACCGAGGTTTGTGCCTGCGGGAACGACCAGCGAGACAATGATGGCCGCAACAATGCCCCCCAGAAACTGCGCGATGATGTAGGCGATGGCTTTCGGAAGGTCGATTTTGCCGCCGATGAGCAGCCCAACCGTCACCGCAGGATTGATGTGCGCGCCGGAGATATGCCCGTAAGAATAGATGATACTGACCAGCGCCAGACCATGCGCCAGCGCTGCCACGACGACGCCCTGTTCGGGCGCAACCGTCACCGCCGCCGCGCCGACAAACACCAGTACAAACGCGCCAATGAATTCCGCCAATACAGGACGCGAAAGACTATCGTTCATAGCTTAACCCTAATCGTTTCAACCTTGCCTTAGCGAGACCTGTAATTATGTCTCAGCTTCGGAAGTATAGCGAACTTCAAATGCGCTCTGAAGAAACGTCCATGCTTGTTCAACGGATTCTGCAAAGAAGGGTAGAGCGAAGGCGTTGGGGCCCAGTCGTTTCCCAAGCTGTTGAACAACTGTTTTGTACATCAGCTTCGAGGGTGACACAATCATCACAACCGCACCTTGATTTGTCGGTGTGAGCTTTTCTAAATAGGTCATATCCGCGGAGTTGAGAACAAGGTCAATATTGCGTTCGTCGATGATTAAATGGACAGTGTGGTCAATGGACTTCAGCATTCGCGCAGATTCTTGTGCTAGATAGTAGAGATCATCTTTGGTTGCGCCTTCGGTGTATGCCTGCAATACAACCGTTCGATCTTCGTTATCCCATCGAATATCATGGCCCATGATTACCTCCGGCTATTTAGCTGCCCGTTCCTTTTGTAACAAGAATACAATAAAACTCCCGAATAGTTGTAAGTATTTACCAACCGTTCCTCAATCTATTGAGTGTGTTGATTGATTGCCGATCCGAAAATTTCGCTAGAAATCGGTAAGTTTAAGGAGTTGCTAAGGTACGGCAACAGGACTAAGTTAGCCTTTACAATGGGCGAGCGGGTCTGGCATAATGGCGCTAACCTGCTGTGTTCGTGATGGTGCCTTCAGTTTTGAGCCAACACCCAAAATAGGGGAGTCCAACATCGGACATTAACGTGATAGGCTTGAGCCAAGACGCAAATGTCGCGCGGACACCCACCTGCGAAAGCAGGTTCAAAACACCGCCCACACGGCATAGCGGGGTTCTTTCAAAAATGCTACAGCGCCCATAATCGGGCGCTGTTTTTATTGGTGCAGTTTGGGAAAAACAGGGCGTTCAATTGAACGCCCGTACACGAGGCTTATTCGGAGTAGCTGGGGCCGAACACTTCCACCATCAACGAGCCGATGCGGTCACGGTTCGGAATGAGCACTGACGCGCCTTCAGCCGTCGACCAACCGATGACATATCGCTCAGTGATGACCCCCGTGTGTATGTTTTCCGGCGGGATGTCTTTGAGATACACCGCTAGTTGAATCATCTGGTCGAGCGATAAGCCCGTATAGACGTTCTCGCTCAGGTTGCTCAACATGCTCGGCGCTTGCACGATTAATCCCGGCAGCATATCCAGATCAAGCACACGGTCACGAATGGCGAACAATACCTGCTGCTGACGCTGGGCACGTTGGAAGTCGCTGGCGGCATGACGTGTACGGGCGTAGCGCAGGGCTTCATAACCATTGAAGTGATGCGGGCCAGCCTCGATGTACAGCGGATCGTAACCGTAGTACATGTTCGGGTACTGCGGATCGTTGATGTTGTAGGGCACATCAACGTCGATGCCGCCAATAGCATCGACTATTGTAATCACCGCACGAAAGTCAACGACGACGTAATCGTGAACGCGCATACCGAGATTGTATTGAACGGTCTGCATCGCTAGACGCGGCCCGTTTCCCGGCTGTTGCAGTTCGCCTAAAACCATCGGCGAATTGACACGCTGGTAGCTGCCGTAACCGGGAACTTCCACGTAGAGGTCACGCGGAATGCTGAGAATACCAATCGTGTCGGTTGCAGGGTCGATGCTCACCAGCAGCATGGTATCGGTGCGGTAGATCAAGCCCGTTTCGCTGGGGCGGCGGTCAAGTCCCATCAGCAGCACCGTAAAGCGTGAGTTCCCGTTCCACGGTTCAAGCACAATGCTGCGGCCATCATCGAGCAGCAGTTGATCGCCCGTGCTCACGACGGAACTTAAATCTCGAAACTCGCTGCGGGCGTCTACCGGTGTCGGCAGTACAGCCACGGCTGTGGCTAAAACTTCGGGTTCGTCCTCTGATGTGCGGAGAAACACAAATACGCCCAGACTCAGCGTGATGACCGCACCTAAGAGTGCCGCCGCGATAACCACCCACGCCCATTCGCCCCCACGATTGCCGCGACCACGAACCTGTCGGCGGCGTATTCGGTCTCGCGCTGCTGAATCACGGTTTCCCGGCGGCGGTGGCGGCGCGGGCGGTACCGTCAAGCCACCGTAAACGGGCGCACTTGACACTGTGCCGGAATTTGGGAAACTGACGGAAGGCGCGGGCGCACTCGGCATACTCGGCGCGCTTGGATAATACGGCGCGGGAGCCGTAGGGAGAGTTGATTGTGTGGGAGCCGCTTGCGTAGGCCGCGCCATCGCGCCATTGCTCGCTCCCGATGCTGGCGAGTTTTGCGGACGTGCCCATTTTTTGTCGTACGTGCGGTGGGTTTCGTCGAAAACACTATCGCCCGTTGTTGGGTCTACCGGGCGATTATTGGGCGTGGTACGCTCGTCGTCACGTTCGTGATTTGGCATGAAATCATCAGGCATAGGTTATGGCCGTTGTCTTCTCAAACACGGTTACTCGATGGCAAAAAACCATGTTATCAGTCTAAGGTAGGTTAAAGTATGCGTCAATGGCGCTTAATGTACGATCTACCAACCATTGGACAACGCAATATGGCGGTAGATGAGGCCGTTCTGACGGCGGTTTCGGCGGGTGATATGCCGCCGACGCTGCGGCTCTATGGTTGGTGGCCGCCGTGCTTATCGTTGGGATATGCTCAGAAAGCGACAGATGTGGATTTCGAGCGGTTGAACGCACTTGGTTGGGGCGTAGTGCGGCGGCCTACGGGCGGACGCGCTATTCTGCACGTCGATGAACTGACCTACAGCGTGGCGCTGCCGATAGACCATCCTCTCGCGGAAGGCGGCATCATCGACAGCTATCGCCGCTTGAGCGAAGCACTGCAAGCGGGTCTCGTGCGCCTAGGTTTACAGTCGCAGGCCGAACGCCGAACCGAGCGCAATACCAATCCGAGTGTGGTCTGCTTTGAAACCCCGTCCCATTATGAAATCACTGTCGGCGGGCGCAAGCTGATCGGTAGCGCACAACTTCGACGGCTGGCAGGTTTGCTACAACACGGAACATTACCGCTCACTGGTGATGTGGCAGGCATTTGTGATGTACTGGTTTATGCTGACGATGCCGAACGCGAAGCAGCAAAATCCACTGTCCGCGAACGGGCGACGACGTTAAGTGAAGCGCTTGGCGTTGAGGTTTCGTGGGAGCAAGCAGCAGAAGCTGTCGCGGAAGGCTTCGCGGAGACGTTTGGGCTTGAGTTCAGTGTGGGCGGCTTATCGCATAGGGAAGAAGGGCACGCCGAAAAGCTTCAACATGAGGTTTACAACAGCATTGAACGTCCTGCACGGGTGAAATAGTTGACAGATTCAGCACGTTTGTTTTACGCTATG
>JACMMD010001086.1 GCA_014379235.1 Anaerolineae bacterium | reverse complement strand
GTCTAAATGGGTCGCGGACAAACTCTCTCCAGAAGTGCCGGTGCATTTCACAGCCTTTCATCCAGACTTCAAAATGACGGATCGCCCCGCAACACCTGCCGCAACGCTGCGCCGTGCCCGCGCAATTGCGCATAATCAAGGTCTGCGTCATGTCTACACCGGCAACATACGCAACATTGAAGGCGCCAGTACTTATTGCACGGCATGCGGAACATGCTTGATCCAACGCGATGGCTATGCAATCCTGCGGTACCGTTTGCGTGATGATGGTTGTTGCATCGATTGCGGCTCACAACTGGCAGGACGCTTTCAGCATTTTGATGGTAGTTTCGGTAACAAACGAATTCCAATTCGACTCGCTCGATAACCTTATTACGGATCTCAAACATGGCTCTCGCGCTTCGGCATACCGATATCCGAATTCAGGCTGAACGTGTTTGGTTGGATGCACTACTTTCCCATGCGCCCGATGTACGCGGACTCATTATCGTCGCAGCCCCCTTTGTCGCACGCCTTCGCGAATCCAGAGAAAACTATGCGAGTGATTTTTTGCGCGATACCGGCTTCGGTACGCTACTTGTCAGTATGCTCACGCCGTATGAAGAAAGCCGTGATCCAGACGTTCGGTATGACATTTCACTGCTACACCATCGCTTGCAAGCCTTGCTCGCCTGGGTAGATCAACAACCGCACCTTACGGATATTCCAATTGGAATACTTTCCGCCAGTACGGTCGTTGCCGCCGGTGTCAGACAATTGTCGAAGGATCCGGAGCGTGTGAGTGCGCTCGTCAGCCGTTCAGGGCGTGCGGATTTGGCCGGCGCTGATCCACTGCGTAAACTACGCGTCCCCACACTGATGTTGATCCCTGCCGGTGAGGCCGACCTTCGCCGCTCTAGCGAACTTGCATACGCGCTGATTGGTGGAGAAAAAGTATGGCGCGAATTTCCTAATGCGAGCGCGGGTTTCATTGAACCCGGCACTTTAGAAGCCAGCACTACAGCAGCCTGCGAGTGGTTCAAACGCCATCTGCCTGAACGTATTATTCCTACACAAGAAGATTCAGAAGCGGCTGAAAACGAATAATGAATGCGGGCTTCCGATGAAGCCGCCCGCATTCAAGTCGCCGCACAACCCTATTACGGTTCCAGTACCAAGGTGCTCACGCTATGAGCGGGCATGATGTATTGAAAGGCATTTAGTTGCCTAATCGTAATTGGCCCACCCACCTGCGGTTGAGAGGAAGCCGAGGTCAAGGTGTAAACCTTCACCTTGTTCAGGCGTGTGGTATGCCAAACGCGAATCGCTGCGCTGTTCGCCACACCCAATTTGTTGATCGCGACCACAACCACCCTGTTCGGATTCCCGGCATCAACGCTGGCATACACGCTGGTATTAACCATATCCGTGCTGGCTGCTTGAATTGCGGTATTGCCAAAGCTGCCATTGAAGCCATCGAAATTGCGGAACATCTCGAACCCCCCGTGGATATAGGCGTGGCTACCACCCAACGGCCATAGGTTCGCCGCGAATACGCCGTCACGGCCGAAAATCCCCAATACGTCAGCCTGCGCAATACCACCAGATATGTGATTGCCACCGCCATAGTTGTATTCGGTGATCGCGATCTTGGTACCAGGATAGTTGGCTGAAATCTTCTGCTTTAAACGCGGCAGAAGTTGAATCGGGCCCCAACCGCAGCACTGCGTTATCCAACTGTTTTCAAGATAAGTCGCATCCCACAAAGAGCGGGGTGCGGCCATACGTGCAGCAGCCACGGCCGGTTCAGCATTGCTCTCAGTGATTCGTATCCCGCCAGCATTTGCCTCGGGGTACCAATGTACATCCAACACGTCGAGCAAGCGCTTGCCAGTACTCGTTTGTGCGGCTGCCATCTGCTGCAAATAGAAACTTAGGAAATCACGCCCTGCAGCATCCGGAGCACTTTGCAGATTGACCATTCCTTGCCAACCATAATTGACTGGCCCGAAAACTAACGCTTGCGGGACAACGTCTTTGATGGCAACGGCATAATCTTTGGAGCGCTGAACTATTTCAGCATAAGTCAGTGCTACGGCTCTCGATGGCTCGCTCGGTGTACTCGTAGCGTCACCGCGCAAACGTCGATGCGTAGAAGCCCACAGATCCGGCTCGTTATCTAAGGAATAGAAAATGGTCCGGGTCGCGTCGGTCTTAGCGGTTGGATAAGTCTTATCCAAGAAATTCACCCACTCGTCTTGATAGACAAATCCATCAGTCGCGCTCGGTGTGAGCGTAAATGGCGCGTTCTTTTTTGGCACACTAACTTTGAAGCGTGTGCTGAGGTAGTTGGGCGTGACATTCACGTCCTCACACCCAGTAGCGTGGTTCTTGTCCGCCGCCACATATCCGATGGTGGGCACTGTCAAAACGATTGCCAAATTGCTGCTAAATGTCTGAGTGATAGTTGGCGTCAAAGCGACGCCTGGCACATTGCTCGCCGACATAAGCGCGTCATTTTGGTTACACCAATCTGACCCGGCATTGCTGGCATTGTTCTCCCAGTTATAGGCTGTCAAACGATTGCCGCCTGATCTGTTGAGCGTCAGATTTTTGGGGCGCCCCGTGGGTGACAAATCCGCAAAGTTGGTGCCATAGATAAACCGCGAAATGGGTGTAACACCTTGATCGCTGCGCAGGGTAAAGCTAATCTGCGATGCGGGTGGTACCTCCGGCGTAATGATCGCGCCGCCACTCGATGACGACGAAGAGCTGCTCGAAGAAGAAGAGGAGGAGCTGCTCGACGAACTACTACTTGAGGATGAGCTACTGCTGGATGAAGAACTGCTTGAGGAAGAGGAACTGCTCGACGATGACGATGAACTCGACGATGAACTTGAAGAGGACGACGAGCTACTTGACGATGAACTGCTAGAAGAGCTGCCGGAGCTAATCGGACGCGAGCATTCGTTTACCCCGCCTGGCGTGCGCCCACCAAAAGTGCTCGCATTACACGCGAAGCTACCTGCTATGACTTTAAATCGGAAGACATTCGCCCGGCCAAACGCAACATTGGTTGCAG
>JACMMD010001085.1 GCA_014379235.1 Anaerolineae bacterium | reverse complement strand
GACATTCTCCGCCGTGATGCTGTCCGGCAAATAAAACGTCACCTTCACCGTCTTTTTCAGGAACTGCTTTTTGAACATGTACGACCTTCCGTCAGATGAATTACGTCGCGCAGCATTGTAGCATAATCATGCGTTGGATAAAGCCATACTTATAGATGCCTAATATATTGGCGCAAATCACCAATCTTTTCGGCAGCGAAGTCGTTGGGTTCGCGGTTGCAAAGATTACAGGTATCGGGCTATCCTTGACGGCTTAATAAGCCGCGTCAAATCACTCGGCTTCATCCAACATAGTCATCAAAGGTAGGAGTTGTTCTGATGGTGAAACCCATCGCTACTGTGAACGTTCTCCCCAACCTGCCACAGCCATTACAGCGCTTGCAGGAACTAGCCTACAATTTACGCTGGGCTTGGGATCACGAAACCATCGGCCTATTCCGTCGCCTAGACCGCGACTTGTGGGACAGCACCGGCCATAATCCAGTATGGATGCTCGGTCTATTAAGCCAGTCACGGCTCGAAGCCGCCTGCGAAGACCCGGCATTCATGGCCCATTTCCAACGGGTGTGCGACAATTTCGATGCGTACATGAACGATGCCGATACGTGGTATGAAAGCCACTATAAGGCTTTGCAGCACCCGGTGATCGCCTATTTCTCAATGGAATTCGGCATCACCGAGAGCCTGCAAAACTACTCCGGCGGTTTGGGCGTCCTCAGCGGCGATCATCTCAAAAGCGCTAGCGATCTTGGTATTCCGCTGGTCGGCATCGGTCTGCTGTACCAAGAGGGTTACTTCCGCCAGTACCTCAATGCCGACGGTTATCAGCAAGAATCATACCCGATCAACGACTACGCGAACCTCCCTGTCACGCTGCAAACCGATGCCGACGGTAAGCCGCTCAAAATCAGCGTACCGATGCCGGGCCGCCTACTCTACGCGGTGATTTGGAAGGCGCAGATTGGGCGCGTTCCGCTCTACCTGCTCGACGCGAACATCTCCGACAACGCGCTAGAAGAAGATCGCAACCTGACAGACCGCTTGTACGGCGGAGATCGTCGGACGCGCATCCGCCAAGAAATCCTGATGGGCATCGGCGGCGTACGGGCGTTAGACGCGCTCGGACTGCGGCCAACCATCTGCCACATGAACGAAGGACACTCGGCGTTTCTAGCGCTCGAACGTATCCGCGAACTGATGGGGGAGAAAGACCTCACGTTCGATCAAGCGAAAGAGATCAGCGCCGCCAGCAACGTGTTCACCACGCATACACCCGTTCCCGCAGGTTTAGAGCGCTTCGGGTTCGACCTGATTGACGAACACTTCACCGAGTATTATCGCAGCTTAGGTCTGACGCGAGACGGATTCATTGATCTTGGACGTGAGCGCATTGGCGATTACGAACTGTTCTCGATGGCCGTGTTAGCGCTCAAGCTGTCCGCAGGATCGAACGCGGTTGCGGCACTGCATGGAGACGTATCGCGCAAGCTGTGGCAGTGGATGTACCCCGGTGTGCCGCAACAAGAAGTTCCGATTGGCTCAGTCACCAACGGCATCCATACGCTGACATGGATTAGCACCGAGATGGCGGCGTTGTTTGATCGCTATCTTGACCCGTCGTGGCGTGTCGAAGACTCTAACGCCGAAATCTGGGCGGACGTTGACCTG
>JACMMD010001084.1 GCA_014379235.1 Anaerolineae bacterium | reverse complement strand
CTCAGGCTCGTTGAAGTTTCACGCGGGAAGAACTGAGGCGCGCTGTTATCCTCATTCACGTCATAAAGCCATAGCCCGAACTCATCGACTGCGCCGAGCAAATGCTCATCAGCAGGCGACCACGCTAAAGCGCAAATTCCGCTGCAATCTACCGGACGTTCTTGTGCAGCCACACTCTGACCAGCCAACATCATAAACATGGCTATCGCTAGTATCGTAAAGCGATGGAAGAATTTACTTTTCACTAAGCACTTTCTACTTTTAACTCTGTACTCTGTACCCTGTACTTTGTACTACTAAGCAATCGCAATCGGATGCACCCACGAACCCGTTGCGCCTTGCAGCCGCAGCGGGGTGACGATCAGCAAAAATTCATACACGCGCTCGGCGGACAGCGCTTCCAGATACAAGTTTTCCAGATGCGTGACGCCGTTCTTGACCAGCAAAAAGCGGTGTACGGCATGGTCACGCGGTGGGAAGGCTTCGACGGTCATGTTATCCGCGCCGGCCAACATCATGCCGCGCTCAAAAAGATACTGGGCCGCTTCGAGTCCCGGCCCGGCGATGGCATCGGCATAGCTGGCATAGTTGCCGTCGCGCAAGTGCTGGTAAAAACCCGTCCGCATCAATACCGCCGTGCCGGGGCGAACCTCTGTTGACTGCGCGGCCAGCGTGTCGGCGATGTCTTGCGCGGAAATCACGTAACCATCGGGCAGCACATCGACATCTTTATGCCGCGCCACGTCGAGCAGCACGGCCCGTGTCACAATCGGCGGCATCTCCGCGATGCTCAGGTGAGTCTGCCCGCGAAAGTTCACGGTGTCTTTGGCGAGAACGCCGCCGTGTAGATAGACTTCGCCGTTGGGGTCGATGCTGCCGTTCGCGTCCCGATGTTCGCCAATGTGACACAGCGCGTCGATGTGCGTTCCCGTGTGTGCCGCCATCGTGACGACTTCCGCCGCCGCCGACGCGGGCGGGATGTCTTTCACGTCGCCATGTCGCAAACGCGGCGACAGCGTATAGGGAACCATCGGCCCCGGCACAGGAATACCCTCGTAATGTGTGACCGCGAGGCTGTAAACTTTACCCGTGCGGACGAGACCGAGCATATCCGGCGTCACCTGCGGCACAGGCAGCGCGCCGTAAGGATGCATCGAACCCGGTTGGATGCGCGGATTATTGTCGAGTGTCATTGGCTGCTCCATCAGGTTCAAGGCACAAGGTTCGAGGTTCAAGAAATAGAAATGACAAGGTATTTTCCAAAGAGGGCCAGTGATTTCCTCTCCAATATAAACAATATGCTGTCCCGTCGCAAAAACCACGACGCGCAAGCAGAGGCCAATTTAGAGTCCATGAGTGAACATCCGGTCAAGATTTACCGCCAGAAACGGCGCACGATGATGATGCGCGTGGTTCCCGGCGGCGTTGAAGTGTTTATCCCGCACACGCTGAAAGCCAACAGCCGCGTTGTGCGCGAGTTCATCAAAGACGGTTTAGTCAAGCTCGACGGCCATATGCTGCCCATCCCCGACGAGCAAAGCAGCACCGACGACATTCTGGTGATGGTCGATGATTGGGCGAGGCGAGTCGGCGTCCAGCCCAAAAGGGTGCAGTTCCGCGAGATGCGCCGCAAGTGGGGGTCATGTTCCAGCCGCAGCACGGTTACGCTGAATACGTCGCTGTGCTGGTTGCCGCCGCACTTGGCCGAATATGTCGTGTGTCATGAACTGGTTCACCTGCGCGAACTCAATCACGGGCCGGCGTTTCAGGCGTTGATGAGCGAACATCTCCCCGACTGGCGCGAACGGGAGCGCGAACTGGCGCAGGTCAGTTTC
This sequence comes from Anaerolineae bacterium, assembly GCA_014379235.1. Taxonomy (GTDB): domain Bacteria; phylum Chloroflexota; class Anaerolineae; order Aggregatilineales; family Phototrophicaceae; genus JACMMD01. The sequence goes on along the minus strand of JACMMD010001084.1, from coordinate 1,513 downwards.
AGCCGACAGTGAGGGATTAGCGGTTAGCAATCAGCTTTGTAGGGGCGCACCTGCGTGTGCGCCCTACTAATGGGCATGGGCAGACACACAGGTCTGCCCCTACAGATTTTGGTGGTTCTCTAGCCGGGGGATTTATCCTCCGGCATCGAGTTAGCGAATAGGGCGGGGCGACCCATGATTATCCATTTGACATCGTTCTTGGTTGGAGTGGGTCGCCCCTATAACTGAATGTTTTTAGCTGACAAGCTGACAGGCTGATGGCTACAGCGCCGCCGCGCCCATTCGCGCCAAGACCATATCTTCCGCTTCGGGTAGGCCGCTCACGCCAACGCCGCCGACGATTTTGCCCTCGTAGATCAGCGGCACACCGCCGCCCCAACCGAGATAGCGCATGTCGCCGTAGTTGGTCAGCGGCCACTGATTATCCAGTGCGGACTGTCCGACGGCTTTCGACTCTTGCCGTTCGCGGGCGGCGGTAAATGCTTTGTTGATGGCAATCGTAATCGACGCGAGGCGGCAATCATCGGTACGCAGGAAGGCCATAAGTTCGCCCTGTGCATCGACGACGGCGATGGCCGCGCCTTTGTTCTCTTTTTCAAGCTGCTGCTGAATGGTCGTCAGAACGCGCAGGGCGTCGGCATGGGATAAAACGTGAACCTGATGCATGGTGAAAAGCTGCTCCTTACGAAAAAATGCAGAGGTCTTTATCTGACAAAAGTACATTTTAACGCAATCGTATGCATCCTACAGGATGAGGATTAGATTGGCACGTTGGCAACTTGGGTTAGATATATTAAACATTGTTAAATTACGTGGTTTGCTAACAATTGTAATTTGATGTGTTACACTGTTGCATTACAATCTGCCGAAGTCGGTAGTAAGTATTAGGCTTATGGTATGAAAAAACACTCACGCAAACAGAACCGTTGGTTTTTGTTCGCTGTTATTTGCGCCGCACTCATTTTAGTTGTCAGTTGTAATCTCACGCAAACCGAAGAAGCGCCACGCGCCACGCTGTCCGGGCCGCCAACCTCGGCGGATTCCGTCGACGTGACTGATCCGCTGCAAGAGGGCGCTCGGCGTGCCGAAGCGGCCCGCGCTCAGTGGACAGATCGTCTGCCTGCGCTGCGTGGGTCATTGGCTGAACCTGTGGCCGCGCCTCAAGTGGTTGAAGTGCCAGAACAAACCACCGTCGATCAAGTTGTGATTCAATTCGCCGCCGACGCTACCGCCGAACAACGCAACGAATACATCGCCTCGATTGGCGGGCAGGTTTCCGAACAGATCGACGCGCTGAATACGGTCATTGTCGAAGTACCTGCGACCAACATTGACCAACCGCTGCCGGAAAACCCCATCGTAGAGCAAAGCGAACCCGACTATTTCATAACCGCGCTTGAGGCTGCCGCGATCAGCGTGCCATCGAGCGACCCGCGCTACGCCGAACAATGGTCGCTGGAAGTCATCGGCGCACCGGAAGCATGGAGCGAACTGCCAGCGGATGCGGCTACTG
>JACMMD010000111.1 GCA_014379235.1 Anaerolineae bacterium | reverse complement strand
TATCGCGGCCAAGATGGTCAGTGCCCATAATGTACTCTGCTGATGGCGGCAGCGGCGTACCCAAGTCCGAGAGACCATCGCGGAATTGTTCGAGCGGGTCTGCCGAGGCCAACAGCGGAGTAAACACCGCGCCCGCTAACACCAATCCTACCAATGCCGCGCCGACCCATGCACGCGGCAGCCGCCAGAAGCGTACCCAAAAGCCGCGCCGCTGCTTCTTTACTTCAATGACTTCAACCACGCTTTGTCCCTGTAGTCAGCCGTACACGCGGGTCGAGGACGACGTATAACAAATCAACGAACAAGTTGAGAAACACCACCGCAATCGACGCGAACAAGACTGTGCCCATGATGACAGGCGTATCCTGATTGCGAATGGCCGTCCATGCCTGCAAGCCGATACCCGGCCAGCCGAACACCGCCTCGATGACGACCACGCCGCCGAGCAGCAGGGACAAATCCAACGCCGCCAGCGTAACGACAGGTATCAGCGCATTTCGCATGATGTGAGAGATCATCACCATGCGCGGCGAGACACCTTTGGCCTGCGCCGTGCGGATGTAATCCTCACCCATGACTTCCAGCAAGCTGCTGCGTAACACCCGCGAGTAAAACGCCGTGCCGCCGAGTCCAAGCACCAGCGCAGGCAAAACAAGGTGCAGCGCTGTGCCGTAGCCACCGAGCGGAAAGATCGGAATCACAAATCCAAACAGGTACAGCAAGACAAGACCGAGCGCGAACTGTGGAATCGAAATGCCAATAAGCGAGATAATGGTCGCCACTTGATCGACCCATGAGCCGGGCCGCAAGGCAGCGAGGATTCCAAGCGGGACACCAATCGCCAGTTCAACCAGCAAACCAGCAACCGCCAGTTGTAGCGTCGCGGGCAGGCGCTCACCAACAGCCACTAACACAGGGCGATTATCGCGGGTTGAAGTGCCTAGATCGCCCTGTGCTAAACGCCCTAAATAGCGAACGTACTGTACAGGGAGCGGGTCATTCAGACCCCAGAGTTCGCGGATGCGGTTAACGGTTTCTTCGGGAGCACGCGGCCCAGCGTACATCCGGGCCGCGTCTCCCGGCATGAGAAATATCATGACAAACGTAATGGAGGCGACCCCGAAGATCACCCCCACCGCGCCCACCAGACGACGAATCAGGTAAGCAGACATTCTTTATCAGCTTTTCAGTCGAGCCGTGGTTACTCTATCGACGCCGTATCCCACCGCAGCAGTACCGCCGGATCAGAAATGATATTCAGGCGGTCACTGAGCAGGTAGTAATTCTGACGATAATCGAGGTAAACCTTCGGCGACATCTCATTCATGGTCGCTTCAATTGCAGCGAACGCCGCCCAACGTTCATCACCGAGTGGCAGCGCATTAGCTGCCTCAAATACGGCATCCATATCCGGGAAGCAGTTTGCGCCGAAATTGTACGAGCCGCCGCACATGTGCAGGGGTTCGTAAATGTTCGACGGGTCTTGATAGTCCAGATACCACTCACCCATGATGGTTTGCGTTTCTTCGGGGTGATTGACCACCAGATCGGTAAACGGCCCCGATTCCATCGTCACAAGTTCCGCATTCACGCCAATCGCCGCCCAATCCGAGATCACGGCCTGCGATAGTGTGACCTGCTGCGGGTCAGTGGTCGACAACATTTCAGTGGTGAAGCCATCGGGATAGCCAGCCTCAACCAGCAGCGCGCGAGCGCCTTCTGGATCATAAGCCGTCGGTGGGTTCACATCATCATTACCGCCTACGCTTGGCGGGATCGGCCCATTCGCTGCCGTAGCACGGTTATTCAGAAGTAGAACGAGACGATCACGGTCAATTGCCATGCTCAACGCTTGGCGCACACGCACATCGGTGAATGGCTCCACGTTGGTATTCAGTCCAACGTAATCGAAGTTCGGGAAACCCGCTATCGGGATCATGCGCTCCGCCAGCACAGGGTCAACAGCGAGACGTGGATAATCGGCGTTGGGCACGAAGTCGAGTGACACATCCGCTTCGCCGTTCTCGATACGCAGGATGCCCACCGACGGCTCAACGCCGACGGCGATCTCAAAGCCATCGAAATTCGGCAGCCCTTCGAGATAGTAGTTCGGGTTGCGCGACCCGCGCAACGCGATTCCGCTCTGCCATTCATCCAGCACGAACGGGCCAGCGCCTAGCGGCTCACGCGAGAAGTTCTCAGCCGCTTCCACGCCTTCACGCGCAACGATGAATCCGGGCGGCAGCGCGAAACGCAGCATCAGCGTCCACACCGGGAAATCGAGCGTGAACTCAACGGTGAGATCATCGACAATGCGAATGCCGGTTACTTCGTCGGCTTCGCCATTCTGGAAGGCTTCCGTGCCCGTGATCGCCTCGAACATATACGCCGTTGGCGAGGCGGTTTCGGGGTTGAGCAAACGC
>JACMMD010001083.1 GCA_014379235.1 Anaerolineae bacterium | reverse complement strand
AGCGGACATCATCAAGCAGAAACTCCCAACCAACAACGGCGGCTATAAGGCGCTCAACACGGGCGACTCGTCCTATGGCAAGCTCGACAAGCGTATGTACAGCGACCTGACCAGCGAACACCTGATCGACCTGACGCGCTATCAAGTGGCCAACTGCTACATGGGGCGCGCAGGCTTGATTAGCTCCGGCGGCGCAAGCGGCTCGAACGACTTCGAGGATGCCGTTAAGACCGCCGTGATTAACAAACGCGCTGGCGGCACAGGTCTGATTAGTGGGCGCAAGGCGTTCCAACGTCCGATGGGCGAAGGCGCAGCGCTGCTCAACGCCATTCAGGACGTGTATCTCTGCGAAGACGTAACCATCGCCTAAAGATCGCGGCTGTAGGGGCGGGTTTGAAACCCGCCCTTGTTTGTGGGCAGGTCTCAGACCTGCCCCTACGTGTTACCCGGAGTTGCAACGATGCCCACGCCCTTCACCTTCCGCGAGATGCAGCCCAGCGACGGCACGGCCCTGCGCGCCTTGATGGAAACCGATCTGCCCTCAACGGGTATGTCGATGACCACGCGCTTTCAGGTTGATCCCTATCAGGCATGGCGAACACTTAAGCCGTCGATGCTCGGCGTGGTGGCGGAAGCGGCTGGCGTTGAAGGCTTGGTTGGCACAGCGACGATCTCGTTTGAGGACATGCAGTTCGACGGACGTGTGCTGCCATCGGGGTTTCTGGAGAACCTCAAGGTACACCATGCCTATCGCGGTCAAGGCTTAGGGACGCAGTTGGCTCAGTGGCGCATCGATCAAGCCCGCGTTCGTTATGGCGATGAGTGTGTGATCGTCACGGGTACGAGCAGCGATAATGCCGCTTCGCTGGCGACGATGAAGAAGTGGGCCAAGCAGTTCGTCGGGCCGATCATGATTGTGCCGCGTCCACCGCATGACCGTGCGCCCAAGCGGCTTGCTGGCGTGACTATTCGGCCCGCAGAAGCCCGCGACTATGCCGCCATCGCGGACAAATCCAACCGTTTCCACGCTGATTTCAACCTCTACCCGCCGCTCTCCGCCGACTATCTCGACGCCACGCTGAACGCGGAAGCGCCTATCAAGGTTTTTCATTACCGCGTGGCCGTGGATGACAGCGGAAATCTGCTGGCGGGCGCGTTGATATCCGAGCGGGCGCGGCTGATGGTCGATGATTTTCATAACGTGCCGCTGCCGCTGGCGTTCGCTAACCGCTTTCTGAACGTGCTGCCAGCGGACAGCGTACTGCGCCTATCCGAGATCGGCTCGCTCTGGTTCGACAATCTGCAAGCGGCGCGTTATCTGTGGGAGCATATTCGTTGGGAATTTCGAGACAGCACCAACAGCTTTTCGTCGGGCTACGACCCACGCGGCCCCCTCAGCGATGTGTTTCAGGTCAAAGCGTGGCATATGCCCAAGCTGCAAATTCAGTTAGCGGTGGCCGGGCCGACGCTGATGAACGAAGATCGTCTACTCGCCAACACGCTACGCGGCTAATGGAGCAAAACCTGTGCGCCGCGTGATTGACGGTGTTTACGTCCTGCCGATCAAGTTCGGTTATGTCAATCTATACCTGCTTGAAGCGCGGGACGGCTTGGCGTTGATTGACACGGGCCTCGCGGGCAGTGCGGAAAACATCGAGGCGGCGCTGCGGATACTTGGCCGCAGTTGGAACGATGTCAAACATATCCTCATCACCCACGCTCACCCTGACCATATCGGCAGCCTTGCCGATGTCCAGCGCCTGACCGATAGCGCGTTGACCTATGCCCACCGCCGCGAAGCGCTGGTCATTCGGGGCGAGATGAGTTCACCTGCTCCACGCCCCGAAAGCCTGCGCGGCCTCTCACGCCTGTTTCTGATGCTGCCACAAAATGCTCCGGCGATGCCCGCCCGTGTCGATGTCGAACTCAAAGGCGGCGACGTGCTGAACGCGGTTTATCCGGGCCTCATGGTGGTCGATGAGCCGGGACACGCGCCCGGCCAAGTCGGTTTTTGGCTGCCCGATAAGCGGCTGTTGTTTGCGGGCGATGTAGTCATGCGGATGCCTTGGGGACTGGTCATGCCGCTGGCGTTCGTGACGCTGGATATGGATGAAGCCAAACGCTCGATTCGCAAGGTCGCGGCGTTGGACATCGAAGCGCTGTGTCCCGGCCATGGCCCGCCGTTGGTGGCTAACGCGGCGGCGACTATGCGCGATTTCGCGGCGCGGCAGAGCGTTCCTAATCCGCCGGATGTGTTTTGAAATAACCGCAACACTTTTCCGCCAGCGCTTTTGACTCCTCTAGCAAGTCAGCATATACTCGCTGATAACCAACCTTGCAAACAACGGTTCGTCTGAGGGGGTTTTCGCTATGACTCAGATTTTCATCAGCTACAGCAGTAAGAGCCGCGATGTAGTCTCTGCGCTGGCGAAGGATTTCCAGACCGCTGGCTATGAAGTTTGGTTCGATGAAGCCCTTACGGGTGGGCAGTCATGGTGGGATCAAATTCTGACGAACCTGCGCGCCTGTGAGATATTCGCGTTCGCGCTGACGCCAGAAGCGCTCGAATCCGAAGCGTGTAAGCGCGAATATAACTATGCTTATGCGCTCGGCAAACCGATCCTACCCGTGCTGCTGACCGATGGCGTATCGACCAATTTGCTGCCGCCTATTTTGACACGCCTTCAGTACGTGGATTATCGCAAGCAGGATAAGCAGGCGGCTTTTATGCTGATGCGCGCCCTCAGTGACGTGACCGTCGCGCCGCCTCTGCCCGACCCTCTGCCAGAGCCGCCGCAAGTGCCGATCTCGTATCTCAGTAACCTGCGTGAACAGATTGAATCGCTCAACGTTTTGACGTTTCAAGAGCAAAGCGCGCTGGTGTTACGGCTGAAACAGGGCTTACAGGAAGGCGAAAACATCGACGATATTCGCAGCCTGTTGGTCAAGCTGAAAAAGCGCGACGACCTCTTGGCCAAAGTCGGCGACGAGATCAACTCGCTGCTGCTCACCAGCGGCGGTTTGCCGGATGTAACGCCTGTGCCTATCCGCCGCGAACCTATGCCGCCGGGTAGTTATAATCCAGAACCGCTGACATCGAAGGTCAGTTCCGCCGCTAACATTGTCGGTACAGTCAGTGGAGAAGCGGTGAGGTCTGCGGCGGAAGGTTTCAACGCAGCCCGTTCACGGACAACGCCGCCGGGTTCATTCACCCCATCTTCACCAACACCGTCATCGATGCCACCGACGACTCCGCCGCCATCGAGTTCGAACTATCGTCCGCCGAGCCAACCGTATCAGGGCGCAAGCGGGGTTACATCTTCACAACCGCTGACTGGCAACCCGTGGACGAGCAACCAATTGGCGGCGCTGTATATAGGAGCGCTGTTTACGCTTGGTATCGTTGGCATCATCGGCGGGCTGATGGGTCTAGGCTCGGATGGGAAAAAGAGCCAGGCTAAAACGCTGTTGATTTTGAGTGTACTGTTCTTAATTTTCGGTATCATCTCGGCGTCGTCAATGTCTACCTATGGTTATTAACGTGGCGCAGCGCCTAAACGATGTCCGTGCCTACTGAAACACAGACTTCTGCCGGGGGTATTGCCTTTCGCAAGTCGGCAGAAGGTGGCGCTGTTGAAGTCGCGCTGATTCTGGTTGGGAAGAAAGACTCGCGCTGGCAGCTTCCGAAGGGCACGGTTGACGCGGGCGAAACGCCGGAGATCGCCGCCGTGCGCGAAGTGCGTGAGGAGACCGGCCTCGCTACGGCGATCATCGCGCCTATCGAAACCATCGAATACTGGTACTACTCGAAGGGCAAAGAGCGCGTCCGCTATCATAAGTTCGTTCACTTCTACCTGCTGCGCCCGCTCGACGCGAATGCCGCGCTCGATCACGATAGAGAAGTTGAAGAAGCTCGTTGGGTGGACATCGACGCGGCGATAGACATGCTGGCGTTCAAAGGCGAACGTGATCTCGTCGCCAAAGCGCGAGCGATGATTCACAGTATAACCACGGACGCCGATGCAACGTAGATTGCGGATAGGTGGATTGTTCGCAGTTTTTATTCTGGGCGCGTTTGCCCCAGCGATAGCTCAAAATACTCCCACGCTTGTTGACACTGATTTAAGAACGTTTCCGAGAGATTTAGTCTGCGAAGAGATCGAAACGATTACTGACGGCCCTACATGGAATGGCATTACAATCGGGCATTCAACAATCTCAGATTTGCGCGAACAGCTTGCTGCATTGGACAATCGCTATCAAGAATATGATGGCTATTTTTCTCGTGAAGGCATGTTACAGTTTCGCTTAATAACCCCCAATTTAGCTACCGAATCGCTGCCTTCCGCCATCGACGTATGTATAGTGGAGAATACGGTAGCTGCGTTGAAAATTTCCATGTCAGTGAGTACCTTCTATTTCGACGATCTTGTGGCACTGTATGGGAGACCTACTACAATTACTTGGTCATCTAACCCACCAACGACGCGAGTTGCATTTTGGCTTCCCGATGGTATTGCAGCAGAATTCGCAACTCTAGATGAGCCAACAACGGATGGAAGCGTAGTGAGGCTAGTCTATCTTGCTTATCAAGAGCCTGAAAATTACCGAGAAAGATGGCCGTTTACTCGTACACGCAAATCCACTGAACTCGATAACCTCGATCAGCTATTTGGGCCGCCGTCTATCCAAATCGATCTTGACTCTGTGATTGCTACAATCACCGCTCAACCATCCCGTACTCCAACTGCGACTTATGCTCCCGAAATACGCCAATACTCTACATCCGCACCTTAAGGCAATGCGCGAATGTTCTTTGCATCAGTTGAAACCGACGCGGGTGAAGTTCTCAACATCCGGCATCCTAATGGTCAATTCGGCGGCAACCCAATCGTCGCTTTCTACACGGAAGTCAATAATTTTTGCGCTGGCGAAAGTGGAATCGGCTGGATACGGGCGCTCAACCAGCGTTCAAACCAGCCGCTGTGTACATTGTGCATTCCGCTGCT
>JACMMD010001082.1 GCA_014379235.1 Anaerolineae bacterium | reverse complement strand
TCATAACTGCTGACCCGTGTGTAGGTCGCCCTGATTTGTGGCTGCTGGCGGCACAGGTTCATCCGTCAGCGCGCTATCGGCAGCCTTTATGCGACATGCTCGTGATGCCGGATGAGTGCATCTGGCATGAGGGCATTATCGAGGTGTTTGTGCTGACGAAGGATGCTGATGCTGTTGCCTGTCTCGAACAGGCGATCACGCACAATGTAAACGGCGCGGCTGTCCAAGCGATTGCAGCGCTCGCAGAGATCGGTACGCGAGAGGCGATACAGGTCATCAAGAACTGCCTAGACTCGCCGCATGAGGCCATTCGAGAAAAAGCTAAACTCATGCTCGAAATCTTGCAATCCCCTAGCTAAAGGTCTAGTTTTCTCGAACCTCGTACCTTTAACCTCGAACCTATCTCTTGACATCCGCCCCAATCGGCCTTATCTTTTACTTAGTCGGCTAATTAAAGTTGGGTTGTGGATGAGTAGTTGTCCTTCGATGCAGGAGAGCGTCAGTTATCTTCTGGTGCAAATTTGCAAAGCACACCGTAACTACGCGGAAACGCTGCTCAACGAGATGGGTTTGCACACCGGGCAAGAGATATTCCTGATGCAGTTGTGGGCGGAAGAAGGTCAATCGCAGTCACAGCTTGCGGAGAGTATATGCGTTCAGCCTGCGACAATTACCAAGATGTTGCAACGGATGGAAGGCGGCGGTTTGATCGAACGGCGGCCCGATCAGGATGACAGCCGCGTGTCGCGGGTGTATTTAACCGACAAAAGCCGCGAGCTAAGGGAGCAGGTCGAGCAAATGTGGGGCGAGTTGGAAGCGCGCACGATGACCAATCTCAGCACAGACGAACGTATTTTGCTGCGGCGTTTGCTGCTGCAAGTGCAGGCTAATCTCGTCAAGGCGGAGTAGGTTTTTTTAGCATAATGTTTAGTCGGCTAATATTCTGTCGGCTAAATAAATCACTATTGCAAAAGGAGAGTCGATCATGGGTGACAAGGGCAAAACTATTCTGGTAACGGGCGCGACAGGTCAGCAGGGCGGCGCAGCAGTTCAGCATCTATTGGCCAGCGGTTGGAGCGTTCGCGCCCTCACCCGCGATGCCAGCAGCGACAAGTCGAAGGCGTTGGCCGCTGCTGGCGCGGAAGTTGTCGAAGGCGATATGGATGATCGCGCCGCGTTGGATGCGGCCATGAGAGGCGTCTACGGCGTGTTCAGCGTCCAGAATTTCTGGCTGGCCGGTGTCGGCTTCGAGGGCGAGGTTCGTCAGGGTAAAAACGTCGCGGATGCAGCACAAGCGGCAGGCGTTCAACACTTAGTTTACACGTCCGTCGGCGGCGCGGAACGTAACACCGGCATTCCGCACTTCGAAAGCAAATGGCAGATCGAGCAGCATATTGCCTCGCTCGGACTGCCCACGACGATTTTACGCCCTGTCCTTTTCATGGATAACTTCAACTGGGGTCGGCAGCCGATTGTGCAGTACGGTGTATTCTCCGGCTTCAACCTCAACGCAGATAAGCAGCAGCAGTATATCGCCGTCGATGATATCGGCTGGTTCACGGCTTACGCCTTCGACCATCCGCAGCAGTTCATCGGTCAGGCGATTGAACTGGCCGGCGATGCACTCACCGAGCCGCAAGCCGCAGAGGTCATCGGCGGCGTGGTCGGGCGTGAAGTGCAGCCCGGCCCTGCATGGTCGAACGGCGACGAGAGCGAAGAAGCCAAAGCCGAAGCGCAGAAGATGATCAAGTGGTTCAACGACGAGGGCTATGAGGCTGATATTCCGGCGCTGCGCCAGATTCACCCCGGCTTGCTGACGCTGGAAGCATGGCTGCTCAAAACGGGTTGGAAAGACGCCGCGCAGCAGGTACAGGCGACAGGCCAAGAACAGGCGGGCTGGAGCTAAACATGATCGCCAAACGAATGTTCAAGCTGTTCACGGCCTTCCATATATGGATGTATCGCCAGAGCAACGGCCAGCGCATGAACATCATGCGTGGGATGCCCGTACTGCTGCTGACGACCACCGGACGCAAGACCGGCAAGCAGCGCACTACGCCGCTGATGTACATTGAAGATGGCGAGAACGTCGTCATCACGGCTTCGGCTGGCGGCGACGATGCAGACCCGGCGTGGTTCAAGAATTTGCAAACGAATCCACGAGCTACCGTGGAGATCAAAGGTATCACCCAAACCGTTGTCGCTCAGGTTGCAGAACCGGAGCAGAAAGCCCCGTTATGGTCGCGGTTGATCTCTCAAGCGCCATTCTTTGGGGAATATCAGCGCAGCACCACACGCGAAATCCCGATGGTGATTTTGCAACCGGAAGCGTAGCGAAACGAAGGGCGCGACACGTCGCGCCCCTACGAATTATTATCTACCGTTGCTGTAAGCGGGGGAATGCGAATTATTCGAACGCCAGAATTCCGGGTGGCGCGGGTGGGTGAAGCGTCGCATATCAGCCGCCGTCGACCAATGTGTGCCATCGGGCAGCACCGTGCGTTCGTTGAGCAGGTTTTCGCGGATGGTGGCGTTTTCGAGATTGGCTTCGGCAAAGTTCGCGCCGCGCAAATCGCTGCCATGCAGCACCGCGCCGCTTAAATCCGCATATGAAAAGTCGGTATTCTGCAAAATGCTGCGTTGGAAAACCGCGTCACGCAGGTTCATGGCCGACATACGCGACCCTTCAAGGCTGGCCTCGTTTAGCACCAGCGACGGTTCAGGCGCACGTTGAGCGATCAACTGTCGCAGCAAAACCAGTACACCAACGGCTAACCCGATACCGAGTACATAGCCGTATTTCTCGATAAATTCACTGAGCGATAGTTCGTCCTGTGGTTCATAAACACCCATCGCGCTTATCCCTTCGACTGCCTACACATTTTAGTACATCATAACATCATTCATCGACAACTACCATAATGTCCTTCAGGCGTT
>JACMMD010001081.1 GCA_014379235.1 Anaerolineae bacterium | reverse complement strand
TGAAGTAGTGGGCCGTACCAAAGCGCCGGATTTGAGTCTGCTCAAGCTGGCGCAAGCGCTGACGTACTAGCTCTCAGCTTGTCAGCGATCAGCCGTCGGCTATAAGGCTCTAGGCATTAGGCTCTGGCTAAAATCGGCAGGAAGTAAGGGCACGGTATATCGTGCCCTTACTGCGACAAATCCTTGAACTTAGCCCATACTTTTGGGAAAGTTTCTTTAAAGTGGCGGTCATATTTCTCTTTGGAACTAGCACCCTTTAATACACTTTCTCTTCTTTTAAGCTCAGGGTCGTGGAAAGAAGGAAGGTCATAGGGGTCGCCAGTCTTTTTTTCGTATGCGTAGAACGCCCCATAACTTAGGAGTTCAGCAGTAATATCTTCCCGCCCTTCTATACTCACGAAGTCAGCAAGGTTATCAGGGCTATCAAGTACACTCTCGTAAACCGTTTGTCCTTGTCCGATGAGCCACGCTGCAAAATCGCCCCGTCCATTGTCGTCAAACCCCCCATAGATGAAATCTGCAACTTCACCCAAATCAAAATGATGGTCAACTCGTTGGTCTAACTTCTCAAAAATACGCTGATATTCCTCAATTTCTTTAACAGATAGCAGCGCCAATTTATCGGCCAACATATCCGCATGGCGTTCGTAATCATCGCCGCTGGCCTCTCTCGCTTCGTCAATCAACTGCCAGAACTGTGTTTCGTCCATAGTTAGCACCGAAATGGTTTTCGACTGACCACTGATAACTTCCGACTGACAACTACTATAAAGCAAAAAGCGCGGGCCACATGGCCCGCGCTTTGCTTTACTGTGTTACTGATTGAGGAAGGCTTAGTCTAGCGCGTCGCGGACGCCTGACTTCACACGGTTCCATGAATACTGAACCGAGTCCTTGAAGTCTTCCCACGCGCTGTCGTGGTTCTCTGACCAACGAGTGCGCGCATCCATTTCGATGTCGGCCCACTCGCGCCCCGCATACATCGGGTCATTCGCCAGCGTGTAGCCGTAGCGGTAGGCGGGCAGATAGTCGAAGTAGTCGCGGCCCATCGAGCCGTAGGTCGTCTTGTAGTGGCTGCGGAAGTCGTTGTCGAACGTGTCGAATGTCGAAGCGTTCGAAGGCACGTAAGCACGCACACGGGTCGTGCCAGTGGTGTTAGCCACCCCGAAGCTCTTGGACAGCTCACGCTCACTGGTGCGCTCAGTTGTCGAAAGGGGCGCTGTCTTGGCATCATAGCCCGTCCAGCCGCGCTCACGCCAATTGCCGGATACGCCCTGCATATCGAGCGGGTTGTGACGTTCCATCAGTTCTTCAACGCGGTCAGCCCACGCATCTTCCACACGGGCGCTGACCATCGTGCCGCCGCGCCGCACACCTTCGATATAATGTTCAGCTTCTTCTGCGGGCACACCGAGGTCAACCAAGCCAGCGACCACGCCGCCTGTGACCGCGCCAGTCGCCGCGCCGATACCAGCCATTAACGCCGCTGCCAGCGGCCCTGCCGCCAACACCGGGCCAACGCCGGGAATCAACGCCACTGCCAGACCAGTCAACGTGCCGACGACTGCGCCAAAACCAGCGCCTTCGCCTGCGGTCACGTCGTCGATGCTGCGATAGTTCACTTCGTCACCCAGATAGCTCTGGTATGTGCCAGTGGTATCGTTCGCCACAAGGCTTACATGGTCACGCGGGAAGCCAATTTCCACAAGGTCTTCGACCACATCCTGCGCGACATCAAAATCGTTATACAACGCGACAATCGTTCTAGTAGCCATGATATTGCTCCTCTTTCATCGGGACGGCTGCGGCAGATGCCATGCAACGCTGTACAGCGCGCCTTATTTTCAGAGTCGCGGATCAGTGATGCGTCCGCGAATTCGTTACGTATATGTTATAATCTACTAGTATTAGGATTTGTGTTTGCAAAACATGAGCGGCACATGAGAGGCATTTTGTAATAATGCGGGAATCGTAGGGGCGCAGCATGCTGCGCCCCTACAGTTACGTTTATGGAGTTGCTCGAACTAGCGCTGGCCGGTGATGGTTTCCCAACCGTGACGCACAGCATCCTTGAAATCTTCCCACGGGCCCTGATTGCGGGTTTCCCAGTCACGGCGCGCATTCGCTTCTACGTTCGACCATGAGCCGCTGGAGTAGCGGGAGTCATTGGCCAAGGTGTAGCCGTAGCGGTACGCGGGCATGTATTGGTCGTAGGTACGGCCACTGCTGCCGTAGTTGCTGGTGTAGTGGGTGCGGAAGCCGCTGTCGTAGGTTTCGAAGGCGCGGCCAGCAATCTGCTCAACTTCGACTTCGGTACGACGCACTTCGTCATGAATTTGCTCGGTGCGCTGGCTGGCTTCCTTGCCGATCACGACTTCTTCGACCACGCGGGCAGTCTTGGCCACAACGGCCTCTTCCGCATGTTCGGTGACTTCAATCGTGCCTTCCACGAAGGCGTTGAGATCTGCGCTGGTCGCCGGGCGATTGACGGGATTACGCTCAACCGTGACGTGTTCTTCGCGCAGGCTTACTGATTCTTCCACTGGCGTGGACACCATATAGCTCTTGACGCGCACACCGCCGCGTTCGACATCGCGCTTGCCGACTTGCAGTTCTTCCTGGACAATATCGATTTTGGCTTGATCGCCCGCTTCAACTGTGTGCGGCATGGAAGTGCTGGTTGAAGCCCTTGTCGCCGGAGTCTTGCTAGTGGTGCTGCTGGCGGTATAGGGTTCGGCACTGGCATCGAAGCCTGACCAGCCTTCTTCACGCCATGAAGACGAACGCTCTTCCAGATCAATCGGGTGGTGGCGCTCCATGATGCTCTGAACCTCTTCGGCAGAGCTGTCAGCCGCATGAGCCGTCACCAGCACACCACCGCGCCGAATGCCTTCCGCGTAATAATCCGCGTCTTCCGACGGGACACCCAGATCAACCAGACCAGCAGTGACGCCGCCAGTGACTGCGCCTGCTGCTGCACCGATGCCGGCCATCAATGCCGCCGCCAATGGCCCCGCAGCGAGAACCGGCCCGATGCCGGGGATCAGCGCCACGCCGAGACCGACCAGCGTACCGACCACTGCGCCGAAGCCTGCGCCTTCGCCTGAAGACACATCGCCATCGCCAGCATTGACGTAATTCGCATACTCGCCATTAGCGTCGTTCGCCACGATGCTGATGTTTTCCCGCGAGAAGCCTGCGTCAACCAAATCTTGTAGAACATCCTGAGCGGTTTCCATGTCGTCGTAAAGGCCGATATAGCTAGTCATTGCGTTTCTCCTCTTAGCTTGCTTTTACTGTTTGTTCAGCGCTCAATTAAGCGCATTCGTACACAAAGTTAATCGGGTGATTGATCGGCGTTGCTTGTCACTCGCTCAACCGATACTTCCTCAGAACGCAGCGTCACCGTTTGCGGGGCGTGAATTTCGGTCTGGGTGCGGACGACGTGAATTTCTTCACGCACCATCAGCCGCTTTTCAACCACCAGCACTTCTTCTAGCAGGGAGATAACCATGGTATCGCCCTCGTAGCGCACAGGTACGGGCCCGTCTACCAACTGATTTACTTCAACCCGTACAACGTCGATGCTCTCTTGCAGCAGCGGCTCGTCAACGACTTCTTCGCGCTCGTTGACCGATTTGTGAATGCGAACCTTGCCCGATTCCACTGATTGTTTGCTGATGACCAGTTCTTCTGCGATGACCGGAATAGAAGCGATGGTTGCAGTGGGTTCAGCGCTTGCCCCAACCCGTGAAATCATCTGCGTTTGCTCGATAGTTTGCAGTAATTCCGCCGCGCTGAAGGGCAGGTAATAACTGCCGCCCTCTTGTGCTTCGAGCAGGTTCGCCGGGACAAGCACTCGTGTTCCGTTTTCCAGCCGCAGCAGTATCTGCGGGATTGTTCCCGGTTGGAAGCGCGCTTCATCAAGCTGGCTGGCATCCATCATGGCACGCAGGCCGTCTTTACCGCTCACTGGAATCTGTTCTATCGGATTTGAGGACAACGTTCTTGCCTTATTCATAATCGGTTGTTCACTGAGCGTGGAATAATGAGAGAACATTGAATCGACGGCGAGGGTGTAACTGCATCAGTCTTGATCTGGTGAGCATCTCTGCACACTCGGATATTATAGTAGCATATATTATGTGCAGCGTATATAAAAATTACGTGAGAAATACCCCGCCCGGTTAAGCTATAATGCCGTCTGCATCCGATAAGGAGAGAACAACGTGGCCGACGATACCTTTGAACTCGAATTAGTGGCGATGGCGCATGGCGGCAGCGCCTTAGGCCGCGACAATAATCGCACCATATTTGTGCCGTACACCATTCCCGGCGAACGTGTCTTGGCGCGCATCACGCGGGATCGAGGGCGTGTCGCATTTGGCGAGGGTGTCACCCTGATTGAAGCATCGGCTGACCGTGTGTTTCCGATCTGCCCGCATTTCGGGCCGGGAAAGTGCGGGCGCTGTCACTGGCAGCACATCGACTATGCGGCTCAACTGCTGCTCAAACAGGACGTGTTATCTGACCAACTGGCGCGCATCGCTGGCATAGAAGATGCTCACGTGAGTCCGGTGATCGGCAGCCCTGAAGCATGGAGCTACAACTATCACATGACCTTCTCGCTGGACGAGAACGGCGCGTTGGGTTTCATGAGCGCCGATAACCCTGAACGTGTGTTCCCCATCAGCGAGTGCCATATCATCCATCCTGACCTGCTGGCGCTGTTTCAATCGCTACAATTGGAAGAACTCACAAAGGCGGCCAACGGCGGCATCGAACGTATCCGGCTGCAAATCGGTACCGATGGCGCGCATATGCTGATTCTATATATGAGCAGCGAAGACGCGCCCAACATCGAAACCGATATGCCCACCAGCGTCAATATGCTGCTGCCAGATAACGAGCCTGTGAACTTGATCGGGCAGTCGCACTCGCGCTATACAGTCGGCGGGCGCGAGTTTCGCGTGACCGCTGGCAGCGCCTTTCGCGCCAATGTGTCGCAGTTGGAAAACCTGATTGGCGCTGTTTTGGACGCGCTCGAATTAACCGAAGGTGAGGCGGTGCTTGACCTGTACGCAGGTGTCGGCTTGTTCAGCGCGTTCATCGCTCCTGTGGCCGCTTTGGTAACGCTGGTAGAAAGCTATCCGCCTGCCGTCACCGATGCCGA
>JACMMD010001080.1 GCA_014379235.1 Anaerolineae bacterium | reverse complement strand
CGTGTGCGGCTGGACAGCGAACGCCGCCAATCGGTTGTGCCGCAGGTGTTGAGCATTCTCGGCTTGTTGGAAATCGCTGATGGCAATGCTTACGAAGCCATGCGAACCGTCGCAGTGATGGACGCAATTGAGGTCGAAGGCGGCGAAGTTATCGGTGACAGTGTGGCAGCGAATACACATCGCTTCTATCAACACTATCTCGATGACACCATGCAGGCCATCGAGGATATTGATGCCGCGTTGGAATTAGACGCCAGCAATCCGCTGTTGTATGCATCGCGCAGCCTCGCCAATCAGCGTATGGGTGACTTTGATGAGGGCCGCCGCAGCGCCGAAACCGCGCTCAGGCTCGGCCCGCCGGGATGGACGCTACCTCTGTATCTGCTGTCCAATATCACGCTCAACCCGACTGACCAACTGGAACTGTTTGACTTGATCGTGCAGCTTCGCCCCGATGATTGGTTCGCGGTGAATTTTCGAGGTGCGATGCGCTACCACGCCGGAGACCTTGAAGGCGCACGGGCGGACTTAGACCGCGCCATCGAACTCGGCCCCAATGCCAACTTCCCATATGCCTACGCCGCGCTGGTGGCTGTGCGACAGGGGCGCATCGAGGACGCCAGAGAACTCATCAATACCATGCTGCAAGAATATCCGCAGCCCGCGTTCGTTGATCGCATCGTGCGCGCCACGTTTGGCGACGAGGTTGTCAATGTTCTCGGTGCGGAAGTGGCGGCGTTCGGCAATCTGGCGCTCGGACGTTATGAACAGACGTTAGCCATCCTCGAACCCGCGCTAGAAGACTTCGGTGATGTGCCGGATTTCTACGTCATGCAGGGCATCGCCTATTGCAATCTCGGCCAATATACTGCGGCGGCCACCGCCTATTCGCGTGTTCTATCGCTCGACCCTGACTACGCCTTTGCGCGCCTGCTGCGGGCGGATACGCTGCTGCATTTGGGCCAAAACCAGTATGCCATTGATGATCTGAACATCTTAGAAGCCGCGCTCGAAACACACGAGACGATTGACCCGCAGTTCGATCCTTATCTAGAGGCCGTCCGTTCGCGTCAGTTCGACTGCACCAACCTGTTTGGTGTCAATATCGCCGCTGCCGGAATGACCACCGATCTGGTGTTTCATGACGCGACGCCGACTCCTAGCTCACCGACGTTTTCGTTGAACGCGCCGTTTCGTATACCAACTCAAGCGCCGGAATAATTTCAGTTCGTAATCCACATTTGTAGGGCAAGGCATGCCTTGCCCCTACGCCACTTGAAGGAGCGTAAAATGCTTACTAATTTTCCATCCACGATTACTGAATTCATGGGCCTCGAATGGACGCAAATCGAGCCGTTCTACAACGAACTGAGCGCCCATGTTCTGACAGCCGATAATGCCGAAGCATGGCTCACGGATTGGTCACGACTGGCTGAAATGGTCGATGAGACACAGACGCGGCTCATGGTCGAGAAAACGCGCAACACCGCCGATGCCGACATCGAGCAGCGTTATAACAATTTCCTCGATACGATCTACCCCAGAGCCGAGGCCGCCAATCAACGCCTGAAAGAAAAACTGTTGGGAAGCGAGCTAACTATTCCCGGCATGGAGATTCCGCTGCGAAACATGCGCGCCGAAGCTGACCTGTTCCGCACCGAAAGCCTGCCGCTGCTGACCGAAGAACACAAGATGCGGATGGAATACGACAAAATCGTCGGCGCACAAACGGTGACATGGGAAGGCGAAGAACGTACCATCGCGCAGATGCAGCCCGTCTTACAGGACGCTGATCGCGGCAAGCGCGAACAGGCGTGGCGGCTGATGTCCGAGCGCCAATTGCAAGACCGCGAAACGCTCAACGAAATGTGGAAGCGCTTCTTCGGACTGCGCGTCGGGCTGGCCTCAAATGCCGATCTCACGGATTATCGCGCCTATATCTGGCGCAAGATGCTGCGCTTCGACTATACGCCGGAAAACTGCAAGCAGTTCGCCGATGCGATTGAACAGGTCGTCGTGCCTGCGGCGGCGCGCATTTATGAGCGGCGGCGGCAGCAGTTGGGCGTGGATACGCTGCGGCCTTGGGATTTAGAAGTAGACCCGCTCAACCGCGCTCCGCTGCATCCGTTCGACACAGGCGCGGAACTCGACAGCAAAGGCGCGGCGATCTTCAACCACGTTGACCCCGAACTTGGCGCGTACTATGAAACCATGCGCCGCGAAGATTTGCTCGATCTTGAAAACCGCAAGAACAAAGCTCCCGGCGGCTATTGCACTACTTACGTCCGTGCGCGCCGCCCGTTCATCCTCATGAACGCCGTCGGCATGCACAGCGACGTTCAAACGCTGCTGCATGAGGCCGGCCATGCCTTCCACACTTTCGAGACGGCCAAACTGCCCTACTTTCAGCAGTTGTTTTACACGTCGGAAATCGCGGAAGTGGCGTCGATGTCGATGGAACTGCTGTCCGCGCCCTATCTGAGCGCCGATCAGGGCGGCTACTATACGTCCGAAGACGCGGCCCGCGCCCGTATCGAGCATCTCGAAAGCAATATCCTGTTCTGGCCGTATATGGCAGTGGTAGACATGTTCCAGCAATGGGTATACGAGAACCCTGCCGACGCTGTTGACCCGGCCAACTG
>JACMMD010001079.1 GCA_014379235.1 Anaerolineae bacterium | reverse complement strand
GCAGGTCTTCCAACAGTTTTTGCAGACGCGATACCTGCTGCTGCAAGCGCTCCAACGACTCCGGTGATGGGCTTTCCTGCTGCAAATTGAGAACACCGATGCGGATCACCGCCAGCGGATTCTTGATCTCGTGGTCAAGCTGCTGCAAGAAGCGGCGGTGAAAGGCTTGATGGGCGGCCTGCTGTTCGCGGACGGTGTGTTTGCGTTCGGATAGTCTGGCTGATCGTATCCACGTTCGCAGCAACCATGCCAACATGGTCAGCAGCGCCCAGAGTGCCAGCGCCAGCAGCACCAGCGCGATCAATTCCGCTCGAAAACTGCCCACGAATACGTAATTCGGTACGACATTAGCGACGGTCAGCAGTAGTACAAGCACCAGCGCCACAAATATCAGCGCGAGGAATGCTGCGATCAGGCGCGGGAGTTGCGTCATCGCCCTTCGACCTTGCCCACGAAGCGATAGCCGAAGCCGATGACCGTCTCCAGATAGCGCGGCGCGGAAGCATCGTCATTGAGCGCCTTTCGTAGTTCTGCGATGCGAATATCAACGGCGCGGGTTTCGACGGCGGCAGTCCAGCCCCATACCTGATCGAGCAGTTTTTCGCGGGCGATGGTTTCGCCTGCCTTGAGCATCAGGTATTCGAGCAGATTCAGTGCCCGCGACGATAGGTTCAACGGATGACTGTTCAACAGGGCGCGGCGGCTCTGGCGATCTAACGAGAGATCGCCGCACATCAGCCATTGATAACTCATAAGCGGCATCGCGCCGCGCTGTGAACGTCGTAATACCGCCTGAATACGGGCGATCAATTCCATCGGGTCGAACGGCTTGTTGATGTAGTCGTCCGCGCCTTCTTGCAGACTCAGCGCATGGTCGAGCGTTGTGCCCACTCGACTGAGCAAAATCACCGGTGTCCAATTATCCCCGCCGCGTAACCGTCGCAGCGTTTCGCGCCCGTCCATGTGTGGCATCAGCACATCCAGCACCACTAGATCGGGCGGCTGTGTGGCGATGATCGCCAAGGCGCGTTCGCCATCCTGCGCCATATCGACCACGTAGCCGCTGCGTTCGAGCAGGGGCTTGAGTTCCATCAGCAGATCAAGCTCGTCGTCTACCAGCAGCAGGCGCAGTTTAGGCATAGGTGTATCGAACTCGTTACACGGCTTATCGGTCACGGAACACGGTGTCATCGTGTGATACCGCCCCTATGATAAAACATCTTTATTCATTGTGAACACTATTTAATGGTAGGGGCGCAGCATGCTGCGCCCCTACAAAAGAGGTTTGAACTTTGACTCCACCCGGCCCGCGAACCCGATCACCGCTCGGCAGCTTGAACGAGTTTCGCCATAACCGTCTGGCGTTCCTTCGCAGCCTGCCGCAGTACGGCGACATCACCTTTATGCGGCTAGGACGCGAACCCGTGTACACGCTGCACCATCCCGATCTTATACAGCAAGCATTGGTCACGCAGGCGCATCAGTTTCAAAAGCTGCGGCTGACGCGCAACCTGTTCGGGCGCGTGGTCAAGAGCGATGTCGCTCTGCGACAAACTCCGGCATGGAAACAGCGCCGCGAGGCCGTGCAATCGACGCTGCACGCCCAAAAAATCGAGCAGTACGCGGCCACGATGGCTGATCTCACGCGCCAGCAAATGAGCGGCTGGTTCGCGCCGATTGATGTCTTTCACGAGATGCGCCATCTCACGCTGTTGATCGTGGCCCGGACGCTGTTTGGCAGCGACCTATCCAGCGAAGTGCAGTCGATCATGAGCGCGACGGGCATCATGCAAGAGCAGGGCAGCAAGCGTTTCAACACGCCGTTCGCGCTGCCATTGTGGATACCGACTCCGCATAACGTTCGGGTGAAAGGTGCGGTATCGACGCTGGATCGGGTCGTGCAGGGCATGATTGACGACTACATGGCGGAGAATGATTCGCCGCGCAGCGACATCACTGCGCTGCTGCTGCAAATGGCTCCCGAAACGCTGACACTGCCCAACATCCGTGAGGAGATGATCTCGCTGTTGATGTCCGGCCACGAGACGACGGCGACGGCGCTCAGTTGGCTGTGGTGCTTGCTGGCGGAACATTCCGATGTTGAAGCGCGCATGATCGCGGAAATCGACACGGCGCTGCAAGGCCGCAGTGCGACCCCCGCCGCGCTCCCAGACTTGCCCTACGCGCAGGCTGTGGTCAAAGAGACTCTGCGGCTGTATCCGCCGTCGTGGGTCATCTCGCGCAAAGCCGTCGAGGACGTGTGCATTGGCGGCTGCGAAATTCCGCGCCATGCGACAGTATTCATCAGCCCGTACTCGCTGCATCACGACGAACGCTGGTTCGATCAGCCGAATATGTTCAAGCCAGAACGCTTTCTTGAGGGCGAGATTAACCGCGGCGATATTCATCGCTTCGCCTATCTACCGTTCAGCATCGGCCCGCGCAAGTGTATCGGCTCGGCGTTCGCCACGCTGGAGATTTTGCTCATCGCCGTAACGGTGCTTCAACGAATGCGCTTAGTACGCATGTCGCATGAAGCGATCATACCCGAAGCGCTGATAACACTGCGCCCGCGCCAACCGATTATCGTTTCAGCAGTGACGAGGGAAGCATGATAAGCGTGATTGCGACAGTCAAGAACGAAGGCGATAACCTTCATCACCTGCTCGATTCGCTCACCAACCAGACGCGCCCGCCGGATGAAATCATCATCGTCGATGGCGGCAGCACCGATAACACGCTCGACGTGCTGCACCGTTACGCGGCCAAACTACCGCTGCGCGTTTTGTGCTGTCCCGGTTGCAACATCAGTGAAGGGCGCAACCGTGCTATCGAGGCGGCTCATGGTGACATCATCGCTGCCACCGATGCGGGTCTGTATCTCGCGTTGCAGTGGGTCGAAGCACTGGAAAAGCCGCTGTTAGATGACCCTCAGCTACAGGTGGTCGGCGGCTTCTTCGAGGCCAACGCGCACTCGACGTTTGAGCTGGCGATGGGCGCGGCGGTATCGCGCTTACCGGACGAGATCGACGCGGAGACGTTTTTGCCGGGAAGCCACAGCATCGCTTTC
>JACMMD010001078.1 GCA_014379235.1 Anaerolineae bacterium | reverse complement strand
GTGATCGCCGAAATAATCAGACTGACAATCGCGCCGACTTTAAATGCCGAGCCGACGCTGACACGCTTAACGGTAATCATATGCCCCCTTGAAGTTCACGGTTTTACGTATTTCAGTTATCAGTCGGCAGCAAACAGTTATTTGGCTATGACCACTGATGGCTTACTGCTATCACGTATACTATAGTCGTTATCTGCTACGGGACAAATTTCTATGGATGAAGCCACCATCCGCCGACTGAACGACATCAACCGCGAGTTCTACCGCATCACCGCCGCCGATTTTGACCAGACTCGCCAGCGAGCGTGGCCCGGTTGGGAGTGCCTGCTGCCCTATCTTGATGTGAGTTCACAGGCGCTATCGGTTTTGGATGTGGGCTGTGGCAACGGGCGCTTCGGGGTGTTTTTGGCGGAAAATATCGGCGCAAAAATACACTATCACGGCATCGACAACAACGCGGCGCTGTTATCACGGGCGCAGCATTCTCTCGCCGCGCTGCCGAACGTCTTCGCCACATTTGAAGAACGCGACATCATCACCGATACGCCTACAGGACAGTATGACCTCGCGGCGCTGTTCGGGGTGCTGCATCACGTTCCTGATTTCGAGCGGCGTAAAACTTTACTACAAACGCTGGCGGAGCGTGTGCGTCCCGGTGGCGTTTTGGCGTTCGCCTGCTGGCGCTTCTATGAAGAACCACGCTGGCGAGAACGCATGACCCCTTGGCCCGACGACCTAGCGGATAAGGTCGAAGCGGGCGATTATCTGCTCGATTGGCGGCGCGGAGAAACAGCCTTACGCTACTGCCATTACGTCGATGATGCCGAACATGCCGCGCTCATCGCCGCGACAGGTCTAAACGAGGTCGCCAGTTATCGAGCCGATGGCACTGGCGGCGCATCAAACTTCTACTCGATATTGAGCGCAAATCCGTAGGGGCGACGCATGCGTCGCCCGAATGCGGGCAGGTCTGAGACCTGCCCCTACGAACGGTGCCTTCACGCAACATGAGAATGTTGTTACATACAGTAAGTTCAATCTCTATAAATGCTTCAAGGTCGTAAGATAATGAAACATCAACCAACCAGATAGAGGATTTTCGAGTATGGCATTGGTCATCAAAGCGCGCAGCAACGAGCAAACTATCGCCATCTGCGAAGAAAACAAGGTCGTTAAACTTGAGGGTAACTGGTATTTCGATCCGCAGTCGGTGGATATGAGCAAGCTCAAGATCACGTCACGTGTCTATACCTGCCACTACAAAGGCATATGCTATTGGATCGACCTCGACGCGCCGGACGCTCAAGCGCAGAACGTCGCGTGGGTTTACCAGACGCCCAAACCTGACTACGAACTGATTAAGAACCGTATCGGTTTCTATGGGCGCACCACTTCTAGTACGCTGGCTGTGATGGAACAACTCACTGCGGAAGGGTAGGCAGTGCGGCTAAACCCGCAGGTCTGTGGACGGCGCTTCACGGCAGAAAAAAAGGCGCGCCTTTTCCAGCGAAGTCGTTGTGCGTACAACCTCACCTAAGCCCGGATGTACGTGCTGAAAAACAACGGCCATCAGGTTGACAAAGGCATCACCATTTACGACGATCAACAGCTCTAGGTGAGGCATGAGTAGGACGATTACCTTGCGCGAACGGGGGATGACTCCCAGTGGCAACGGCCCACTGTGGGTAAAATTCACGATCACATTGATACGATAGTCAAGGGACTTCGCCAAGTCAACACATTCGAGTGCAGCGCGCTCTAACTCGTCCCACGTCCAAAGCCCTTCCAGATTGAGCCGGATGCTCCTTTTAGTTTCGTCATCCCAGCCGACAAGGACGCCCATGCGAGCCGTGCCTTTCTGGATTAAACGCGCTCTCCTGTAACCAGTTTGCGGGCCGCTTCCAGCGTGTTTGTCGTAGCGAATTTGTGCGACTGCAATTCAGGAATCATGCACAACACCGATACCAAACCATTGACGAATGCACTGCCACTTGAGACCACAATCAGCCCGATGTTCTGCGGCGCGAGCAGCAGTGCCCGCCGAACGTGAAGTACCGCTCCGGTTGGCGGTGGCGCGCTGTGTTGAAAATCTGCGATCAGGTGAACCGGATACGTCAAGCCTTTACGCATCGCGCAGGCTTTACTGGTGGCGGCGTAGAAGTCGCCCCATGTCCAGCGTCCGACAAAATCAAAGCAGATGATGGTTCGTGCGGTATTATCCCACTGAACCGAAATGGGTATTGAAATAATAAAGCCCCCTGATAAGCTGGCAACACCATCTGCCAGCCGACCATATACCTACAATTTCCTAACATTTATCTATTATTCTATGTGTTAATCACAGGCATTGCCAGTCGAATCAAAACGTTTTGAGTTATAGTTTTGATATGTTAAGGGAAAGCATTGATGAGAAAGTTGAACAGCAGCAGCTTGCCGTGGCCCACCGATTGGGCGGAATTATTCGGCACGGCTCGCCCCTTGATCCTCGAAATCGGTTTTGGCGGTGGTACGTTTCTGCTGCATCTGGCGCGTCAAAACCCCGACGCGAATGTGATCGGACTGGAGATCGCTAACCGTTCACTGGTACGCGGCGAAGCAGCAATTGAACGCTCGCGGCTGACGAATGTGCGCGCCGTTCACTCGATGGCTGAAACCGCGCTGCATCATCTGTTCACGCCCGCCAGCCTGTCGCAGATTCACATCAACTTCCCTGACCCGTGGTTCAAGCGCAAGCACGAGGGCCGCCGACTGATGCAGCGCGACACACTCAATACGATGGTCAACCGCCTCGCGCCCGGTGGAACGCTGTACCTCGCCACCGACATTATCGACTACGCCGAGATGAGCGCCGCGCTGCTGGCGGATACGCCGCAGTTAGAAAACACGCTCGACGCAGCATGGGTCAACGCGATGACGGGGCGCATCGTCACCAAGTACGAGCTTATCGCCCATTTAGAGGGGCGCAAGCGTTATTTCTTCGCCTACCGTCGTAACGCTGTTCCAGCGCCCTATATCCCTGTAATCGAGGATTTGCCGATGCCGCATATCGTTTTTCACAGTCCGTTAGAGTTAGATGCCGTGTTCAACCAGTTTGCAGATCAGGACTACGCGCCGGACAGTGACGACACTTACATCAGCATGATGTACGTCTATCGCGCCCCGAAGGTGATTCTGTTTGAAGTGTTCGTCAAAGAGCCGACGATTGAGCAGCGGTTCGCGTTTCTGCTGATGGAGCGTTTCACCGACGACGATCAGCGTAAGCCGGATGAATATACGCTGCGGCTGAGTTCGCTCGGACACCCGCGCACAACGGCGGGCGTTCATCGGGCGGCGGCGTTATTAAGCGATTGGCTGTTGAGCCTGCACCCTGACACGCACGTTTTGGAACACAAGATTCTGAACTATGCGCCGGAGAAACTAAAAACCGGAGAATAAATTCTCCGGTCAATGGATTGTTCTGTAGGGGCGACACATATGTCGCCCGTATTTCTTCTACTCAGCCGCAGCAGCCGTATCGCCGCGACGCATCGCACGAACGCGCCACACGATGAACAGCACTACGATGATGGCCACAATCACCAGTGTGATTTTCTGATACTGATCCATCCATTCTAGGACCTGTTCCCAGTTCGCGCCGAGCAGAACGCCCGCGTAAGCCAGCAGCGTTGTCCAGATGGCCGAACCAAGCGTGGTAAAGATCAAGAACTTGATGAGCGGCATCCGGTTCATGCCCGCCGGGACGGAGATCAAGCTGCGGACAATCGGAATGAGCCGCCCGAAAAACACCACCGCCTCGCCGTAGCGATCAAAATAGCTGAGAGTCTTGTCAACATCTTTTTCGGACAGCAAGAACCAGCGCCCATAATTGCGAATAAAGCGGCGAATCACCAGTTCATCCAGCCATACGCCGAGATAATACAGAACCACTGCACCCAACACCGACCCCAATGTGCCCGCGACCACGATACCGACGAACGACAGTCCCAATTCAGGGCGATTGGCCAGCGCGAAACCTGCGAACGGCATGACCACTTCAGATGGTATCGGCGGGAACACATTCTCGGCCAACATCACGAGGGCGATGCCGGGATAACCGAGCGCGACGATAATTTGCTCAATCCATAAAGCGACTTGCGCTAAAATTTCAGACACTGCACTGCCCCCTCTGAACTGCATTTAACCACTGTGAAATTGAGCGCCAATCATGCCCGATGAAGTTTAGGGCGTCAATCCCTGAGCGCGCTACTAACACGCGCCGCCCGCCTCCGCCACCAATTGCAGCATCTTCTCTGCATCGTCTCGATAGCCCATCTGTCGGTAATACTTCGCCGCCGCGCACCAGCAGTTGATAGCTAACTCTATGTCACCTAAGACTGCTTGAACAATACCAAGATTACACTGCGTCATTGCGTAATCCAGCGGCGTACTCTGCCCTGTCTGGTACACCAGTGCCGCTTCATACGCCGCCACCGCCCGCCTCAAGTTCCCCTCTCGTTCTGTTATTTGAGACAAGTCACGGTAGATAGCCCCTAGATTATACTGCGTCCTCGCGTAATCCAGCGGCGCGCTCTGGGGCGTCCAGTACACCAGCGCCGCCTC
>JACMMD010001077.1 GCA_014379235.1 Anaerolineae bacterium | reverse complement strand
CCATTCGATCAGGCACGAACTCCGGCGCGGGCCATACTGCTGACGACAAGATGGTGAAACGGGCGAATCACGTTGAAGTAGAGCGGCCCGGCCCAATTATGATAATAGACTACAGTGACGACGTGAAAACGCTTTTGGTCGCCACTCAACGGCTCGACAGCGACGCCTAGCATCGCACTAAGGTGTGAGTCGTCTACGCCCACTAACCACAGCTTTTCCTCTTCGGCAAGCTGAACGGTGAAGAAGGCAGCTTTTTCTCCCGGCATCATGGGCACGGTTTCGGGCTGAAAGTGCGGCGCGGAAGGTATTCCTTCCTGCCGCATCCCCAGCAGTCGCACGAAACCGGAGCGTACACGATAGAGAAACGTCACCCAAGCGGGTTGGTAAGCCAGCATAGAAGCGATGAATTCGCGCAGGGTCGCGCCACCTTCAACCGTCTTGACATCGACGTGATCGGCATCGCGGAGTACGGAAGCGAATGAAGGTAATGTCTGCACGTAGTTCATGGTGGCTACCCCTTAGATCGTTTGTGATATTCAGCACAATCAAAATGTAGTATACCACTATTTCAGTAAAGCAAAAAGCGATTAACACCAACGCGCTAATCGCCAAGTCTCTTGCTGAAAGCTAATCGCTATTGATTCTGGTGGCTCAGGGCCGCGATTTTGGTGAAGGTCATGGCATCGCGCACGGCGATGTCCGCCAAAATCTTGCGGTCAACTTCGACGCCGGCCTTCTTCAAACCGTACATTAAACGGCTGTAGCTCATTCCATTAATGCGAGCGGCAGCGTTGATACGCACAATCCACAGGCGGCGAATGTCGCGGCGGCGGACCTTGCGGTCACGGTAGTTGTACCACAAACTCTTGAGCATCGCTTCGTTCGAGCGGCGGAACAAGCGCCCGCGTGACCCGAACTGGCCCTTCATCATGGCGATTACTTTTTTATGTCTGCGGCGGCGGGTAAACCCTGTTTTTGCTCTTGGCATTTCGCTAACTCCTACTCCTACCGGGCGCACCCGGCAACAAACACCCAGAGCAGCGGCTCTGGGCAGCGTTTATAATAACGATTGAATCAAACCGCTAGCCGTTAAGCGGGGGGATTCTGGCGATACTTGTACAGATATGGGGCCAGCCTACGGATACGTTTGATCGTCGTGAAGCTGGTGACGGGTTGCAGTTTCGACAGTTGGTTCTTGGTACGCTTCGATTGACGGCGGCGGAAGTGACCCTTACCCATCTTGCTGCTCATGACTTTGCCACTGCCAGTCACGCGGAAACGTTTGGCTGTGGCCTTATGGGTCTTGAGTTTGTATTTCTTTGTCTTAGTCTTAGGCACTATCTAAGCTCCGAAGTTACTTCTTTTTGTCCGATAAAGGCGCAAGAACCATGAGCATCGTGCTGCCTTCCATATTAGGCCGTTGTTCCACCGATGCTACATCTTTCAGTTCTTCCGCAATTCTTTGCAGCCGCTCGAAGCCGATTTCAGGGTGCGTGACTTCACGACCACGAAAACGCATCCGAACGCGCACTTTGATTCCATCGCCAATCCACTCACGCGCCGCTTTGATCTTAAATCCGAGGTGGTGATCGTCGGTTTTGGGCCGCAGTTGAATCTCTTTGATTTCGATGGTTTTCTGCTGCTTCCGGGCCTTGCGTTCGCGGCGCTGTTTTTCGTATTGGAACTTACCAAAGTCCATAATACGACAAACAGGCGGCTTGGCATCAGGAGCGACTTCAACCAGATCAAGCCCTTTTTCTTCTGCCATTTGCAGGGCTTGACTGAGCGATACCACGCCGATGTTGTCATTGGTATCGGTAATCAGGCGCACTTCTCGCGCACGAATTTGATCGTTAATTCGAAATTCCGAAGATGCGATTGCCCACCAACCTCTCTACTGTGTCACAGCGCGCAATACACGCTGGTTGAATCAACACATAAACTTCGCAGAATGTGCGACTAGGTTTGGAAGTCTAGCACACCTAATTGGCGAAGTCAATGTAGCGGCTAGGGGTTTGCGACCTTAGTTGAGGGGTTAGGATTTGGGCCCTTTGTCGCTGGAAGCGGGCGGAAATGAGGTCGTCAAGCTGCCGTTGACCGGCATGGGCGGCTTCGTTGCCGAGAGGGCATCAAGGCTTGATGAGTTGAGACTCGCAGCTTCCAGATTAAGGCTTGCGGCGTCCAGCAAAGGCGTGTTGACGATGCCCATATTGTTGGTGGACGGCTGCGCGCTGTCGCTGTCAGTGAACAACGGCGTGGTCATAATTATTTCTGTGGAGGCCGCAGGAGGGACGTCAGGAAGTTCGAGTGTCTCCTCAGGCGTCGGCGCGCTTTCCCGTGTCGATTGCCCGGCCATCAATATCGCCGGGACGAAAAACGACAGTTCGCAGTGGCGCTCCCATGCGCGATAGACGAGATCACAGTTGTTCATCCGCAGAAAGTCGCGGGCGCGGCGCAGTTCAAAGGCGGCGCTGTTGACGCGCCAGCTTTTACCCGCCGACGTGACCAGCGTTTCCAGCGTATTCGCGGCATCGGGCACTTTATCGTACAGGATGCGAAACCACACGCCGCCATCTTTACTCTGCGCGACGAGGTTGACGCCGGGCCCCAGCGTATAAGCGCACGAATGCAGCAGCAGCAGCGCTTCTTGCAAGGTTTCGCGGTTGCCGAGCAGCACCAGATTGGTGTCGAGCGGCGGCGTTCGCAGCAGTTGAAGCTCCGTCGTCAGCCACAGCAGCATATCGAGCGCTTTGAACTGGCGTTGATTCTGTGGCAGCAGCGCTTCGCCGGATTTATAGCGGATCAGGCTGGCCCATGCGGTATGAAGTTCCAGCGCGTGAGCCGCCTGCGTGGTGGCGCGTTCCTGCCAGAAAGACGGCGGCTGACCACCCTCGTCCATTTTGCCGGACAGGGCAATCGCAGCCAGCGCCGCGTTCAAATACTCGGTCATGCGTCAGTTGATAACGAAATTGATCTCTGCGAGGGTATCCCAATCGGGTTCTCTGTGCGCCATCAGTTCGCCAATATCTCTACAAACTCTGACCACATTCTACCGCGAAAACTACGCAATACTTGATAAAGCCCTGCATTGTATGAATAAAACAACGTTAAGCTGGCTCAGTGGTCATGAGTCCGTTCATAATGGAGTGATGAGCGGCAAATTGACGCACGTCATCCAGCGCTTGACCGTAAGCGTCAATCAGTTCTTGATCGCTGCCTTTGTAACGGCGAAGGGTTTGCAGCGCGCAGGTTGCACAGCCGCGCATGGCCCGGTAGCTGTCGGTTTCGCAGGCGAGGCAGCCGTTCAAGCGGATCATCATGAGCATCAATGCCAGCGTTTCATCGTGCCACTCCGCGAGAGTCATCACGCGCTCCACCAGCGCTTGCCACTGCGGCCCGCGCAGCCTGCGTAGAGAAGGGAGAGCGTGGTGCGGAAACAACAGCTCGTTGTCTGCGTACATGCTTATGCCTTATGGTGCGGTATTAAAAAATGTAACATCTTCATCATTAGCATAGGGGTTTGTTTACAAGCATATAAATGGGACTGAAGTCCTACTCTAAGTTAGTGTATTGTTTTTCGTGCGTGGTGGCAAGCGCGCTGTTATACTGAGTTATTCAAGATTCGGGGTGCGAGGTTCGAGTGAAACAGATGCGGCAAGCTCATTCTTATAGTGTCACATACTTATGGCTGCTGGCGATATTATGCGTTGTGCTGGCTGGCTGCGGCAGTGGAGCAGTGCAGTTCGCAGCGACGCCGCTCCCGCCTGACCTGTCGCCGTTGCAGTATCAGCATCCGAGCGGTGCATTCTCGGTGACGCTGCCGCGTACATGGACGGTCTACGAGCAGAACACGACGACGCTGGCGACGGCGGCTTTTACGCCCCCTAACGAAGACGAGCCGCTTCTGCTGTTCGCGGTGATGAACATTGGCACGGCGGTGGATGTGAATGCGCTTGTCGATTTGATTCAGCAGTATCAAACGCAGGTTCGCCCCGATGTTGAACGCTACACCGAGCAAGATCGTCAGGCCATGGGCGATGGTAGCTGGCGATTGACGGGTTTACGATCTGTCGCGGGCGGGACGACGCAGCAGGTCAACACCTTCATTCAGCAGTCGGGCGCTCTCATCGGCATGAGCGAGACTATTTTGCCCAACAACCCCAACGCCGGACGTATCGCAGAACTGCAAGGCATCGTCAACAGCTACACGATTAACCCTGCTGCACAGCTTCAACCCGCCGAATTGTCAGCTTTAGCGGCAGCGACCAGCAGCGGCTTGAGCATCGTTCATGTCTCGACGTGGAAAACGCCGAGCGGCGTGTTTTTCATCACGGGCGAGGTCGCCAATTATGGCGACGCGACAGCGGTCAATCTGCCGGTGCGCGCTGTGCTGGAAACAACGGACGGACTTGGCGTGGCTGAGGCTGTCGATACGACGATGGGACTTGGTATTCCACCGGGGGGATTTGCGCCGTTCAGCCTGCGTTTTGGTCAGGGGCAGCCGCCGCTGACAATCGGCTATACATTAGCGCTCGGTGGCGAAAATTGGATGCCCGACCCCGACGTTATTCTGTATGGGGCGGAGTCGTTGGAATGGTCGGACGAATCGGACTTCGATGAGTTCAACCGATTGGTCATCAGTGGCACGGTGACGAATATCAGTGAGATGCCGTTGGAACGTCTGCGGGCTGTAGCGACGGTGTTCGACACACGGCAAAACGTGATAGCCGCCGGCTTTAGTGATCTCTCTACATCGTCGCTGGCGGCGGGAGCATCGGCGGAGTTTCAGGTTATCATCCCCGAAATCGGCGGCGAACCGTCGCAGTACATCGTCAACATTCAGGGCGCAGCAGAATGATTGATAAGCACTGTAGGGGCACGGCATGCCGTGCCCCTAAGCTATATTACCAATAAACCCCATCACGATCTGATTAAACTCGGCGGGTTTCTCCATATTGGGCAGATGGGTTGTGCCCTCAATCGTAGCCCGACGCGCCCCGGCAATACTCGACGCGAGTATGTCGGCTGCGGCTAAGGTTCGCGGCGTATCGAGGTCGCCTATTATGACCAGTGTAGGCGTATGTATCTCGCCCAAGCGGCCAACGGCGGGCGGGTCAATCCGTTCTTCAACGCCGATGTCTGGCGTCATCAGCGCGATACGGTTCATATCCAGCACCAGATTACGCACGGCGGGGTCAACCTGATCGGGAGTGCGACTCGCGCCGTCAATCCACGTCTGAATTTCCAATTCATTGCCCAACTCAATATCGCCCCGTTCGAGCGCTTCGTCCGCGTCGATCATAGTTTGCGGATAGCCGCCGGGATAACGATAGCCGCCCAATGCTGAACCAACTAAAATCAGCGCCCCCACCATTTCAGGATGTTCAAGCGTGAGGTCGATGCAGTTTGCGCCGCCGCGTGAACAGCCAACGAAATAAGCGCGCTCGATCCTCAGAAAGCGCAGCAGTTCGTATAGGTCGTCCTGATGATCGAACGGCCCGGCCACCATCTGCGATTGGCCGAAGCCGCGCATGTCATAACTCACGACACGGTAATGCTGCGCGAAGGCAGCGAATTGGCTTTCCCACATGCGGCTGTCGGCAATGCCAGCATGGACAAGAACCAGCGGCTGGCCTACTCCGGCGGTTTCGTAGTAAAGCTGCGCCCCGTTGATCGATACGAAGCCAGTTTGAACATTGAGCGGTTGGGTCAAAAGCGTCTCCCGATGGACTGAATAAAGATTACGCTGTGGTCTCAGATGTGGCTTCAGCCGTAGCTTCGACGCTCGTGGCGGAATTTTCTGTACCAAGTGCGAGAACGGCCTCGAACAAGGCGCGTAGTTCGGGCGGCGTCAGACTGTCGTCGGCGGTGATGGTGCGGCTGCCAGCGGGGCCGCTGACCGTGAGCGAATAACGGTAGATGTCTGGCTCGGCGCTGTTAGAGGTGAACACGCCCTGAATATCGTAAAAGCGCGTTTGATCGAGCAGCAGATCGAGTTGATCTACAATTTGTTGGTTGATAGTTTGTGCCTCATCGTTGCGGGTGAGTTCGCCTTCTCCCGAAAGCATGATCGTTAGCGTGGTATTACCGGGGCCGCCCGTGCGAATCAGTTCAACGCTGCTGAAAAGGCTGTTGGGATTGGGGTCGTCGGTGACTGGTGGCAGCGCGATAGTTCCCGGCGGCGGCAAGGTCACACCGACGATATTCAACAGCGCGTCGGTGGCGATAGGCGCTTGCGTAATCTGCGGGGCGGCATCCGTCGGTTCGGGCGCAGATGTGGCCGTCGGTTCAGGTGCAGCGCTGCAAG
Source organism: Anaerolineae bacterium (assembly GCA_014379235.1). Classification (GTDB taxonomy): domain Bacteria; phylum Chloroflexota; class Anaerolineae; order Aggregatilineales; family Phototrophicaceae; genus JACMMD01. The sequence goes on along the minus strand of JACMMD010001077.1, from coordinate 523 downwards.
CGGCAGTAGCGAGGAGCAAAATGATAAGCGCAAAACGATGCAACATGTGGCCCTCTATGAAAGAATTTTGTACGGGCAAGGTACGCCTTGCCCCTACCGCCGACTTGAACCCTTAGTTTCGCTTACAACGGTTTAACTCGCAAGCGGGTTGGCGGGCGGTGTTCGCGTTTCCGAACAATATCGCCCGAATACACACAGCAGCGCCGTAAATCCGATGCCTGATAACAGCGCTGCTGCTGGAATGAATGGTAGAAAGTAGCGCTGCCATGGAAGCGGGTTGGCCAGCGCGAGCGCTGCTGCTGCCGCAAACCACATCCATATGGCAAAGCTCAAACCCCACGAACGGCGCGGGCGCAAACGGGGTATCCACACTGACAGCGCACCGAACCCCGATAATAATGTCAGCGGCAGTCCGAGCAGCATTCCGAACTGTATCCCGCTTAACGGCGAGGCTATATAGCGCTCGATTTCGGCGCTGATCGGGGCGAAGGTGGCCCATGCAGCGACCTCGAAATGCTCCGGT
>JACMMD010001076.1 GCA_014379235.1 Anaerolineae bacterium | reverse complement strand
CCACCTGCGCTGTACTCGTCGGCGTGACCGTCACCACGATAGGCGTCGGCTCAACCAGTACCGGAATAGGCTCGCAAGGGCCACTCAAGAAAATGACCGCACCGCTCACCCAACCTTGCACGAAGTTCGACTGTACCGCGTACCAGCCCGTCTCGGTGCGGGCGATAGCCTGAATGGCCTGTCCACGCGGCAGCAGCGTTAGGATCGGGAACTGGAGACCCGGGCCGCTGCGAATGTTCACATTGCGATTGCTGCTGACGGCGCACACGTTCGGGATCGGAACAGGTGTAAATACCACCACTGGCAGAACGATGTCAGCAGGCGCAGGCGGCGCACCCACTAGGCAGCGTCCGGCGCTCAACGTTAGTGAGACATTGCCCTGCGCCAACGGATCGGCTAAGACAGCTACCTGGAACGTTTCGTCGCCGGGGCCGAACTCCAAACAGGCCGTTTGCAGCGCGTCATCAACCAGCGAAACCGTCTGCCCATTGCTGTCGCTGACTTCAACAAACACGTTAAAGGCGAAAGGCGTGAAGTTGACCAGCAGCGTGGTAAAGGTCGTAGGGTCAGTGTTGAAATTGTAGAATTGAACTGGCCCTGTCAACGGAATCACGATGTCCTGCGGCGATTGCACGACCAACGGCACAGCTTGGACGGCTGGCAGCGCGTCGATAGTCAGCACGAAATCGCCGCCAACGCCGCTTGCGCCCGCACCCACGTTAACAACATAAGTGCCGTTCGCAAACAAACGATAGGCGATAACCGCGCTGGTATTCGGTGCGCCCGCAACCACGCTGCTAGGGAACATCAAGCGGTCAACCGTTGTAAGGAGTTCTTCTTGCGCCGGGCCGAGAAGTGTCACTGTCGGTGTCATGCCCGGTGTTAAGCCGATCACGCGGATGCTGACCAAATCGCCGGCATTACCCGCGAAAGCATAGGACGCGATTGGGGCCTGCTGCGTCAGCGAACCGACGACCACCGTCCCATATTGAATCGGCGCAGGGGCAGTTTGAGCCGCCGCGATACCGAAAGGAAACACGCTTAAAAGCGCACATAAAACCATCACGAACACTGTTATTATGCTCGTCCGCCGCGTTCTCAATGATGAAATAGACACCTAGCAGCCTCCTTGTTTGGCTTACTTGGCGCGTCGATTAGGTTCGCGCCAGTATGACAGGTCTGAGACGCGGAAATTCACGTCCATTATTATCATATTATACTATATGTTGGACTATATTAAAGATGCGTATCATTTTCGGCGGGTATGCGTAGGCTGTAACTCATGATTGATTAAGGCGCATAGTGCTGATTATTTACGGGCGACCCAGCAACATAAGCTCACGATGAGATTGATTGTTACGGGCCGCCCCTACATCGACCTTGCTATGCGATTGTCGTCTCGAATGAAGCGAGGATTTCCTCGATGCGGCTCTGGACGGAAGCGTAATTGGTAGTGGTTTCGACGGTGAAGCGGTAGAGCGTATCACCGATCAGTGTGTAGATGGCCGTCGCGCCGAAGGGGCCGCAGGGCGTATCCGCGAAAATCAGCGCGGGCTGACCAGCGACCTCGAAGTCTTGCCCTTCCGTCGTATCGCTCACGCATGGGTCATCGGCGCTGGCGATGGCTTGCAGCGAAACATCGCCTTCGATTTCCGGCGGCGCTGAGTGGCGAATCGACAACACAAAGCTGTTGCTATCGTCGCCGCTGCCTGCGTTATACAACGCGCTGGTATTCTCAGCCGGAGCAGCGACACCATCCACCGACGGTTTTTCGTTCTCGTACAGAGTGTAATTCGCGGGATAGACAACCGTGTAGCCGCCCGCCGCGCTGGTATAAGTGACAGGGCCGCCGTCGGTTGGAATTTCAGGTTGAGTTCCGGCGTGGATTGTGACGGGCATCGTGGTTGGTAGAGAAGCAGTCGCGGGCGCAGTCGGCGCGGCGTTCGGCGCACAGGCAGCGGCAACTATCGCCAACAAGATAATAAGCCCTAGCTGTTTGATAAACGTTCGCATAGTGTCGTGTCACCTCACTATCTGGTACAGCAAAATGCCTAAAAGCACGGCGACGTTAGCGGCGACGTTCCATCGCATCTATTCTATTATGAACGTATAACACATATGAATTGCGTTGTAGTCGTCGATTTTTCTCAGCGGCGGTTATGCTGCGACTGTCGCCAAAAGTGTATAACGCACGTAGCGCGCCGCTAATTGCGACGTGAAATCCACGTTAAATACGTTGTCTTGTGGCAAAGTCACGGTGAAGTTGTAACCATCGCCATTCGCGGTATATAGAAACGGAGCGCGAATCGTGCTGCCACAGCCGAGCGTCGGGTTCGTGGGAATGCCCCAACGCAGCGCATCCATACCCATGCCATCGCAGAACAGCGTCACGTTGAACTCGCGGTAGTTATGCGGCGACTGCGGGCTGAGATTGGTCACGCGCATCTGAATCAGGTCGGTGTGGTCTCCAT
>JACMMD010001075.1 GCA_014379235.1 Anaerolineae bacterium | reverse complement strand
GCGAATGTGCGCCCCCAGAGTGCGTTCACGGAAGGGCGTCCACGCCTTACAACGCCATGATCGTTGATGTCGTCATGAACCACGCTGGCGGTATGCACTAGTTCGACTGCGGCGGCAACGGGAATGGGCAGTTCAAGGTCCGTACCGCCCACTGCCGCATAGGTCAGCAAGAGCATTCGCGGACGAACGCGCTTGCCGCCGGACTGAACGATATGGTGGCTGGCATCGCGAAGAACGGTTACGTCGCTATCAAGCGCTTCGCGCATGGCAGCTTCTACGCGCTCCATCGCCGCTTCAATTGGGGCGATAGTGTCGTGGGCGGGTGACAGCGGAGTGGTGTCACCGTCGGAAACGTCTTCAAGTGCTTGCTGCACTGTTTGAAGTGACATGAGGTTGCCTTCGCTCAATCTGGACTGATACCCTGTAAAACTACACTACAATCCGAAATATCGTTTGTGACATTCAGAACTATCTGAATTTACTAAACACTATTCTACACTATACCAAAGGTAGGTGTCAACGAAACTTGGGCTTTCTCATCCGACGATTGCTATTCAAAGTTGAAGCGGATTGCGAGGATAGTAACACAGCTCGCAGACCGATGAAAGTAAGATAGAAGTCTATTTCAGGCTGACGATTGGCAGCACAAACGAGAAGGTGCTGCCCTTGCCTTCCTGACTTTCGACAGCGATTTTGACTTTATGGCGATCTAAAATCAAACGCACAATCGCCAGTCCGACCCCCGTTCCACCATACGAACGGGTGCTGGAGCTATCGACCTGGTAAAAGGTCTCGAAGATGGCTTCGGTTTCGGTGCCAGCAATGCCGATGCCGTAGTCGCGTACTGCAACGCGCACACTGGAATCATCGACGCGCTTGGCAACGACCTCTACATCACCTTCGCTGAACTTGAGGGCGTTGTCGAGCAGCAGTTGAAGCACCGTGCCGAGACCTTTCTTGTCGGCCATCACCAGCGGAAGGGTGTCTTCTAGCGATATGCGAATGCGGGTGGTGGCGTCTTTACGCTCCCAGATACGGCGCAAGCCGCGCAGCGCGTAATCCACCGCGTCCTGTACGAGCATCGGTTCAGGGCTGATTTCGAGGCTGCCTGCAAGCTGTGTGATGTTCTTGATAACCGCTTCGAGACGGGCTGTCGCGTCTTTCGCGTAGCCCACCAGCTTTTGGGTCTCGTCGATTTCTTTATCGTGGATGGCTTCCGAGAGCAGAGCAACAGCGGATTTGACTTGCAGAAGCGGAGTTCGCAGTTCGTGGGAGACGTTATGGATGACGGCATTCTTGATGAGATTCAGCTCATCGACGGTTTGTCGATGGGATTTGAGCTGCACCTGCAACTGTTGATTTTCTTCGGTGAACTTTCGTTTTTCGGCTTGAAGCGCGTTGTTCTCCGTCTGGAATTTCAGGAACATCGGAAGATACGCAGCGATTTGTTCTTTGCCCATTGGCGCTTGAACGACCAGATCGGCCACTTCGCTTTCCGTATCCGTCAGCGGTGAATCGCTCATGAGGACGCGCAGCGGGCGCGGTTGGTCATTGTCGCTGGCAGCGGAGATGGTCGCTAAGGCTTTGAGGCTGTCAGGGTCGTTCGCAGAGATAACCGCATCGGGCGGCTGCGCTTTGAGTGCGTCTTGAACGGCATCGGCGCTGGTGACGGTCTGGCATTGGTAGCCCTTGTCGGTGAGGTAGGTTGATACCTCGCTCATCGCGGCCATCGCCCATGCCGGACTGCCAGCCAACGAAAGGAGCATTAGGTTATGAGGCTGACCGTTGGCGCGTATCATGCGAGCAGCACCGACTTTCCTTAGAACTATGAACGCCTTATTACGGGGCAAATATTAGCACAGAGCGAAACTGTGCGAAAGCATTTCGATGATCAGTTATTTGCAGCGTCCGATGGTCTGGCAAAGCTGGTTCAAATGTAAGCGATCATGCTGCGCGGTGAAGTGCGCCATTTCCAGCAGCGTTGTCGGGCCGAAAATACTGTGACGAGCAGGCCGTAACCATTGTTCAGGTTCGATTTGCTGTAGGAGCGTTAGCGTTTGCAGGCGTTCGGCGGCGAACTGTTCCGCGATTTCATAGCCTATGCCTTCGACGTAAGTAACATCGGGCATGGGCGGCGGCGGGGCCGCGAGAAAGGGATTGTCCTCGTTTAGGATGCGCTGCAAACGCGGGCGCTGAACGGCGCTTTCACTTTCGAGCAGATGGCAGATGATTTGCAATATCGACCATTCCGCAGGGTCGGGGCGCATCTCCCAGAAATGCGGCTGAACGTCGGTCAACATGCCAAACAACGTGCCGACATTGCCGCGAAGTTCCGGCGCGATCATGGCTGGTGTCGGCGGATGAGTGGATAGGGTGTCTAGCCAATCTTCGTAAATCAGGCGGCGCAGGTTATCGAGCGTTCCGGCGGCGTCAGCGGGGAGATCATCCGGCGCGCTTTCGGCGGTGACGTAGTAGGTGTGTAGGCCCGCCGTCGATGCGGCGATGATGTCATTCTCGATGCCGTCTCCAACCATCAACGCTTCGTCGGGTTCGATGCCGATGCGGGCCACGATTTCGGCATAGTAGGCGGGATCGGGCTTCAT
>JACMMD010001074.1 GCA_014379235.1 Anaerolineae bacterium | reverse complement strand
TTCGTGATTACGATGTAGGGGCGCAGCGCGCTGCGCCCCTACGATGAATTGGCTATCTTATTGATCGAGCCAGACTTCGCGTAACCACCACCAGCCTGTCGAGATGTTCTGCCAGCCAACCACATAATCGTAGTAGGCGTTGACGTATGGTGAGAAGTTGAGCGGCACACTGTAGCCATCGTTATAAACGATGTCCTGCACCTGTGCGTAAAGGGCTGCGCGTTCGGCGGTGTCGCTAGTGGCGCGGGCCTGTGCCAGCAGATCGTTGACTTCTGGATTGTTGTAGCGGCTAAAGAAGGAGAAGAAGCCGCTGGCTGCCGAACCGTCTGCTTGCAAAGTCGCCAGTTCGTCATCGTCGTTGATGTCGCTGGTGATATAGCTGACCAAGGCTTGATAATCTCCGGCGGCGGCTAGGCCGAAAGTGGAACTACTCTCTACTTCAAGCAGCTGCGCGTTGATGCCGACGGCTGCCCAGCTTTGCTGCAAAATAGTAGCGATTTGTTCTGATGGAGCATCGCCAGCGGGGATCATGATCTCGAGGAGTTCGCCATTGTAGCCCGCTTCGACAAGCAGTTCCGCAGCGCGTTCGGGATCATAGGGGATGAGAGGCACATCCGCGCTCCAGAAATTCATCTTGGGCATGTAGCCGTTGGGCAGTTCGCCAAAGCCGAAGAACACCAGATCGAGAATCGCTTGACGGTCAGCCGCGTAGTTAAGCGCGAGACGGAAACTCTCGTTGGACAACAGCGGGTCTTCATGATTTAGATAGACGTAATCGAGGCGGTACAGTTCCGCGACTTCAACCGTCACGCCGTCCATGCTTTGCAGGCTGGCCGCTTCATTGTAGGGCACGATGGCGATCACATCGAAGTCACCATTGCGGAAGCCAAGCACACGCGAGTTGCTTTCGGGAATATATTGAACGGTGATGCGATCCAGATAGGGCAGCAGTTCGCAGTCCATACCCAGTTCCCAGTAGTAGGGGTTCGGCACAAGCACGACTTGATTGCCGCGTGAATATTCTTCGACCATGAATGGCCCGCTGCCTACCGGAGCGTCGCCAAAACCGTCAGGGTCTGCTTCGACCACTGCCTGTGGAACAATCGAGGCCGCGAACACCGAAACCGTTGACAGCATCGGCGAGAACGGCGCGTTTAATGTGATTTCCACCGTCTTGTCGTCCACCGCTGTGATGCTGTTGAACGGCGCGAACAGGAAGGCGTAGCCCCGTCCGTCTTCACGAGCACGTTCGAGCGAGAACACCACATCAGCGGCGGTCACGGGTTCGCCCGTGCTGAACATGGCATCACGCAAGTGGAAGGTGTAGGTCAGTTCGTCGTCGGAAACTTCCCACGATTCGGCCAGTCCCGGCTCTAGTCCGGTTCCGGTAGCATCGGGGCGCACGAGCGTATCAAACACCTGTACGATCAGATAAATCGAGCCGTTGTCACCGGGTACCTGCGGGTCGAAGGTCAGCGGTTCTTCCCAGCGACCAAAGCGCAGTTCGCCGCCGCGTGTGACTTCGCCGGAAGGTGTACAGGCATCGTCCTGTGCCGACACTGATACAAAGGCCATGAACAGGAGCATCGGAACGATGCACACCATCAGCGAACGAATTATTCTTTTGAAACTAGGATTCGGCATGTTGTGAGTTCCCCCATTTAATTTAGCGAAGACACCGGCCAAAAACCTGTGAAGGTTTGGACAGACAAAACCCGTGCAAATGGATTCAATCGGGGTGAAATTAGCATTGCACAGATTATAAATTATATTTTAGCGGGCTGCCAATGTTACAATCTACCAGAGCCGCTCGTGCTTTGTCAGACAAGGAGTACAAGGAGTTTACTATGTGTGACTCGTTTGTCGCGCTGCCGCCCGCGACGATCAATAAGACCACTATCTTTGCAAAAAGCGCCGACTGCCAGATCAACGAAGCACACGCGCTGGTGCATTATCCGCGCCGCAGCCATATTCCCGGCGAGGCCCTGCGCGCTACCCATCGCGTCATTCCCCAAGCCGCAGAAACTTACGAAGTCATCATGAGCAAATCGTTCTGGACGTGGGGCGCGGAAATCGGCGTCAACGAATACGGCGTATCCATCGGCAACGAAGCCGTGTTCACCACGCTGCAAAAGCAAGAAACCGCCGAAGGGCTGATGGTGATCGACATGCTGCGGATCGGTTTGGAGCGTGGCAAGAGCGCCCGCGCCGCCGTCGATGCGATTGTGGCTGTACTGGAAGCGTTTGGTCAGGGCGGAAACTGCGAACTGACCGGAAATTCGCACTTCGATGGCAGCTATCTGATTACTGACCCCAACGAAGCGTGGATACTCGAAACCGCCGGACGCCAGTGGGCCGCACGCAAACTCACCGACTCCGTTGGCTCGATCTCCAATGTGCTGTCTATCGACAAATGGGATATTTCATCGCTGACGGAGCGCCACAATTGGGCCAACAGCTACACCGAAGAAGACATCGTGCCCAAAATCGGCTCAAGAGAGCGGCAGGCTTGTGCGTACAATGGGCTGGCGGCGTCTCGTGGAAACGTCAGCGTCAAGACCTTCTTCAATGTCCTGCGCCAGCATGACGACGGCTACGATCCTGCAACCGCTCCAGCGCATACCAATATCTGCCTTCACGCCGGCCCCTCGGAGTACCGCCAGTGGCAGGCCTGTGGTGCGATGGTCACGGAAGTTGGCGAACAGGGCATCATCGCATGGGCGACGGCCACTTCCGGCAACTGTGTGTCGATCTTTAAGCCGCTGTTTCTAGGCATCGAACTGCCCGATACGGGGCCGTATCCAACCGAACACTACGATCCACGTTCGCTGTGGTGGAAGCATGAGCTTCTGCATCGACGGGCCATGGCCGGTTTTGACGATGTTGTCCCCGAAATTCGCCGCGACTTCGATGCCCTCGAAGACGAGTTTCTGGCCGCCGCGCCGTCACTGATGAACGGCACGGCTCAAGAGAAAAAAGCGTTTGTGGAAGATTGTTTCCGTAAAGCTGAAAGCGCGACTCAGGCATGGATTGAACGGCTTTGCGCTGACCC
>JACMMD010001073.1 GCA_014379235.1 Anaerolineae bacterium | reverse complement strand
CCTCGTTCGCGCCCTGCCATTCATCTTGCAGACCGTAATCAACCGTACAATAACTGCTTGCAGGTGTTACCTTCACGAAGTCCCAGTCATAGGCCTGCTGAAACTCCACAACCGAGCGCGCAAGATCAGCAGCGCGCTGGTCGTCACCGGGAAAATGCCGCCACAGCGCAACAGGTACGCGGTCTGTAGGCTCTCCGGCGAAGGTGTTTTCAAGTCGCTCACGTTTGTTCATGCGTTGTCGTATGACGCCTGAATCGCATCCGTGATGACTGCGCCGCTGCGGCTAACGGGTACATTCACTCCAAGTTCGGTAAGCCGTTGGCCGGTCATGCGTTTGAGCATAGTGAAGCGGTCATGCTTGCCTGTAACGAGCGTATCCTCGGTGAGCGCTTCTTGTAATGTCTCGGTTTCGACCTCAATGGTGCTGTACTTATCAGCAGCGGCGGGTGAGAGTTTGGCATCGACGAGCTTCAGCGCTTTTTGAAACGCCGTAACCGCCGATTCTTGCTGTCCCGCAGCGCGCAGCGCCAACCCTAGCCCGTAATGCGCGTCGATTTCATCCGGCTTTTGCGCGACGATGCGCTCAAATTCGGCAATCGCGGCGGCATGTTGTCCCTCGCGGTACATCCCCCACGCATCCCCAATGCGAACGTATATGTCATCGTGTGCCATTGCAAACCCTTTCAGAGCGATTAGCCGTCAGCTATCAGCAAAAAACTAGTGAGTCTTGATTATATATATAGGGTGTATTGTAGCTCGTTGCGCCGACCTAAGACAAGGTACGGAGGCTCACGGCGCGATTGTCACCAGTGTTGGCAGCACAAGCGTCTGGCCTAAGTAGCCGCCAATCGTATCGAAGAAGGTGAGGCGGTTCTCGCGCAGACAGTCCGGCGCACACGTATAAACGTCGATGGCGATGAGATAGGTTCCGCCCGGGATTTCTGGCGGCGTGGAAATTAGGTAATTGTCGCGGACGTACTGGTTGGTGTTCCAACGGCGGGTTGGATAGTCACCGGGATCACGTAGTTCGGATTGATACCAGCGTGTGCCGGAAAGCGTGTCGATGAGAACCACCTGTGCGCGGTAGTTTTCGGGCAAGGAGCGGAGCGTGTGCCAGTAGAGCGTGAGCGGAACGGCTTCGCCGGGACGATATTGAGCGTCCGGCGCGCTAGATACCCTATATGCCAACAGCGACAAGCCGCTGTCGGTTCGGCTGCGGAGCGAAATGCTGCCCTCGAGCGCGTAACCGGGAGACGGGCGCATTCGCAGAGGCGCTGTTGGGATAGCAAACAGGCCGATAATCAGCCCGAAACTCAACAGGATGACTGCTAACAGCCGCGCTTGTGGTTTGGAAAGAAAGTGCAGATCATCGTAAAAGATGCCGCCTTGCTTTTGGGCGCGCAGTCGCCGTATCGTAAACAGCATTACTAAACCCAACGCAAGCCACGTCAATGCCCAACCTTGTGTGCGGGTTGGTGTCGGGCCGAGGCTGACTTGCAGAATACCATCGCGGATGGCAGGCAAAGTAACCTGCATTAACCCGGTCTGCTCATCTTCGCTCAATTCGACGGGTGCGCCGTTGAGGGTCGCTTCCCAGCCGGGAAAATAGGCGGTGAGAATTTCCAGAGTAGATGTTGCGGGTAGGCGCAGTTGGAAGCGATCTGCATGTCCGGTATGCGCGAGGACACTGATTTGTAATCCGGCGTTGGGCTGGGAACTCTGCATGGCGATTTTGGTCACGTTGCCAGAAAGATAGCTGCTGATGAGCGAACGATCTAAATCGAGTGTGCTGGCGATGGTGATCGGAGCAGGGGCGTGGGGTGGCATCACGGCCAACCCATAACCTTGCTGTTCATAACGAATTTGCGCTTCTGCTGAGGTATCCGTACTGACTGCCGGCCAACGCGGTGCAAGCCACGTCGTTAGTGAACCGATGAGCGCAACGATCAAAAATGCCGGGAGTGCCAATCGCTGCCAGCGTGGGACAAAACGTCGGGCGAGGCACAGCGCGCCGCTCCCGCCAACTGACAAGCACAGCATAATCGGGCCCAGCATCCAGATTTCGTGCGGGAATATCAACAGCGCGATCACAATGATGATCCCACCCGCCGCTAAATACAACGTCCGAACGTCCATATAAGCGCGTTGTCGCATAGCCAGTCCGATGCCAACGCTGCCAAGCAGCGTGAAGAGCAGCCCAACCGCGCCGATGGTCAACTGTGGGACGGGCAGCAGTTCGCCCGTGTCGATCTGATTCGCAGGCGTGAAAAGTCCCGAAAGCGTCAAACCCAGCGCGCCGTTTGTCCCCGGCGCGGCGGGTTCGAATTGCCAGCGTACAGCGCTTTGTTCTAACAGCGCGGGAAATATAAAGAAACTCGCCAGTAAGATGCCGAGCGCCAACGCCGCTAACGCCAGCTTCCACGGTGCGCGACGATCTTGAAAGGCGCTGTGCCAGCCGATCAGAATCGCCGCAAGAACGAGTCCAACGCACGCGATACGAATATCTGTGAGCAGCAACAGCGCTGCCATGAGCACGGCCAGTAAAAAATCAGGCGAACGGTCACGCAGCAGTAAACGATCTACTCGCCATAAGAGCGCGGGCAGCAGCGCCAACCCTAACGCTCCCGGTAAATCACCGAGCAGATGTGGCGCGGTCAGCCCGACATAAGGGCAGAATAGATAGAGTATCGCGGCCAATACACCCGCTTCGGCGTCGGCGCGTCGGCGAACCAATGCATATACTGCCGGCCCGGCCAAGCAAAACGCGAGAATGTAAATCCAGCGTGAGGCTAATACCGCGTCGTTGGTGAACAACACTTGAATCAATGCGGCGCTGTAAGGAGCGGCGGGTGGGTAGAAATTCGGAATGGGCGCACCATAGCCACCGAGTACATGCGGCGACCAGCGCGGATAGAGATAACCTTCTTGAATAGCCGCAGCGTAATTTGCGGTGCGGAAGGCGTAGTTTTCGCTGGCGTTGGTGCGCGGTAGCCCCGGTTGAAGGATGAAGGGCCACGCGGCGATCACGCTGAACGCGAATACAATCAGCAGCCCCCAATCGAAGCCTCGCCGCGCCTGTCTCATCCAGTGGGGGAGTTCATGCTCAGGGATTTCCAGCGTCGGTAATATGCTTGTGCGAGTCATGGTTCGTCCCTGCTGCGCGGCTGTGCGCGCTCTGCGTAGCCTTGAATTGCGCCTCTGTCGGTGCTATCCTTTGCCCCTTGTTAGCAAAAGTGAGACGGAATGCACACCGTAAATCTGAGCGTGCGCGCCGCGACCTCATCTGATATTCCCAGATTAACCGAACTCTGGCAAGACAAAATGACCTTGCAGCAGCAGTATGACCAGCGTTTACGCCTCATGTCGGATGCTGGTATACAATGGTCGGCGGCGTTAGGCGAGTGGTTGACCGATGCGGCTTACGCGGTTTTCGTGATCGAGCGCGACGTGCAGATACTCGGCTACGTGATCGGCAAAGTTGAGCCGACAACGCCGGGAGTTCTGCCGGAGCGCGTTGGCATGGTAACTGACATCGCTTTCGACGCGCACAGTACGCAGGGTGGATTGGGGCGAACGTTACTGCAACCGCTTCGAGAGTGGTTCGCCGCGCAGGGTGTAGAGCAGATCGTCGCACAAGTGCCGCGCCGCAGCGCAGTTGAGCAAGCCTTCTGGCGGGCATTGGGGGCGACGGAGTGGATGAATGTGATGTGGCTGAAATGAACATTCGACCTTTAGTACGAGATGACGTAGACGCGCTGGCCGCTTTATGGGGTCAGTTGATTATCTATCATCAGGCGCTTGACCCATCGCTGCCCGGCCCGGCTCGTAATGGAGCGCGGCGTTATGCACAGCGCCTTATTGAACGGATTGATGACCGCGAAACGCTGACGCTGGTGGCCGATATCGATGGCGAAGTCGTGGGCTTCGCGCTTGGCATGGTGGTTGACCTTGCGCCAGATGTGTTCGCGCAGGAAAAATCCGGCTTTCTGGCCGATATTTTCGTCAACGAAGATCACCGCCGTCATGGTATTGGGCGGGCGCTAGTTGAGGCGCTGGAGCGCTGGTTCAACGACGAACATGAACTCCAGCACTACGAATGGCATGTCGCCGCTCAGAACCCCGAAGCTCGCGCTTTCTGGCAGTCCATTGGGGGGCGCGACGTGATGGTACGGATGCGCGTCGATTTGTCCGATGCACCGCAGCGCCAATCCAACAACGGGTAGAGTTCAGGGAAGCGATAGCTAAAATGGCCGACGACATAAGCACCCAACTCCTGTATCAAACCGACAGTTATTTACGCGAGTTCACGGCGCGAGTCGTGGCGGTAGATGCTGAACAGGGCGGTGTCGTGCTAGACCGCACGGCGTTCTATCCCGGTGGTGGTGGTCAGCCCAACGACACAGGCAAGTTGTACGTTGGAGACCGGGCATATACCGTCTCGAAGGTGATTAAGGGGCCGCTGCACATCATCGCGGATAGCGATTTGCCGCAGGTGG
>JACMMD010001072.1 GCA_014379235.1 Anaerolineae bacterium | reverse complement strand
TACACGGTGGCGAAGGCTGTTGTAGAGACGGTGATTCGGTTCGCGCAGGAGCAGGGCATCCCGCGAATGCCGACGATTTTGTTGTCGCCGCTCGAAAACCGGATGACACTCGCGCAGTCGTTCAATGCGGCGGGCGTCTATGCTGCTGGCTGGAATGGGGATACGTGGTGGCCGCTCGGTGTCGATAACGAAGGCCATCCGATCAATCCCGGCAGTGCTCCAGTGGGATTGCTGGACGATGTTTACAATCGCACACAGCAGCCGTTGTGGATTAACCTAAATGTCAACGGCGAACAGGAGCGGGGGCGCAAAGATGGCCATGTACTGGTGGTAGGTGCGCCGGGAACAGGCAAGACCATGTTCCTGCGAACGCTGGCCATGAGCCTCGCGCTGCTGCATCCGCCGGACGCGGTGAATATGTATTTCCTCAGTTTCACGGGCGCGGGTCTCGATGAAGTCAGCCGTTTGCCTCATGCCGAACGGGTAATCGTTGGCATCGAAACCGAACGGACGCGGCGGTTATTCGGACGGTTAATCAAGACACTGAACGAGCGCCAGCTTGAACCCGCGAAGGCGTTCCAACCAGTTATTATGTTGTGCATCGACCAGTACGAGCAGTTCCGCGAAGTTTACCGCGATACGCATCTGAACGATTTTGAACGGCTGCTGAACGAGGGCCGCGCCGTTGGCATTTATCTGGTGATTACGACCAGCAGCGTGTCGGCTGTGCCAGATCGAATCCGGGCGGTGGTACAGCAGCGGATCGTGTTTCAACTCGGAACGGCCAGCGATTACACGCTCATCGTCGGGCGTATCGACGCGCCGCTTGAACATGATCTGCCGCCGGGACGCGGCTATCTATATGGCAGCCCGCCGCTGATTTCGCAAATCAGCTTACCGAGCAGCGCCGAAACCGTAACCAGTGAACGTGAAGCACTGGCACAAATGACACGGACGATTGACGCGATGCGCCAAACTAGTCCACAGTTTCCCGCGCCGATCAATGAACTGCCGTCGCGGGTTTTACTGCACAGCTTCGTTCAGCCGGAGATTTCGCCGGAACTCTTAACCGCGCTCGGATACAACGACGATGATGGCCTGAGCTTATTCACGCTGGATTGGTGGGCCGCCGGCCCGCATTTCATTGTCACCGGGCCGCCGGGTTCGGGCAAAACCAATCTGCTGCAAGCGGCGATTTTGTCCGCCGCGCAAAGCCGTTCACCGCAGGAACTACGCTTTGTGCTGGTCGATTTTGCACAGCGCAGCCTGCGACCCCTGAGCGCGCTCAAGCATGTGATCGCGCGTGTCACCAACGTTGTTGATCTGCAAACACAGTTGGCGAATTTGCAATCCGAGCTTGAGGCGTTCGACACACGCGGCGAGACGGAAACGGAATATACAGAGGGCGCGCTGCTCGGCAAGTTTCCGGCGACGGTGATCGTCATTGATGACTATGATGCAACCAGTGAAGCGCTAAGTGGGCATTTAGATACGCTGCGCCAACTGCGCGATCATGTGCGCTTGCACAGCGATTTCGGCTTTTACGTATGGGCGGCGGGCGATCTTGAGCGCACGGCTGACCCATTGATTAAACAACTGCTGCTGCGGCGTTCAGGCTTTGGCTTGATGACCCGCGAGAGTTTGCAAAAGTTGAACATCCGCATAACTGGACTGCCATCGGAAATCATGCCCGAAGGTCGTGCGTTTTTTCCGCAGCAGAATTCAGTTCAGGTGGTGCAGATCGCGCTGGTGGAAGATACGCCCGCATACGTCAAGCGCATTAATGAACAGTGGGACGGTTACGAACGCGCTGCATGGCTGAATCCCGTTCGTGGAGTACAAGTTCGGCGGACAGTGAAACCGACTGAAACGATGGGCAATATGGGTGAGCTTTCGATTGACACCGAAGGATTGATCGAAGACCTGTTCAGCCAGTCGGACGAACAGTGAGCGGAGAGCGGTTTTGCACACAACATTAATCAAAGCCAATATCGCGCTGGTGAAGGGCGAGCGCTTCGAGACACAGCGGCTTTTGCGCGATTATCTTCAAGAACGTGAGGAGCAGCGCGAAGGTGTCGATGATGTGGCGCTGGTGCTGTGGCTGGACGCGCAGGCTCAAAATCAGCGTGAGGAACGCATCGAACGGCTCAAGATGCTGGTTGCCGAAACGCCGCCGGATAACATCTATCATCAATTGGCAGGGAACTATCTCGCGCAAGAAGCCGAGTACCAGACAAAACTTGGCGGTTCCAGCGAACCTGATGAGGAAGAAAGCAGATTACGAACGCGGCGCAGGCGCATATGGTTAGCCGCTGTGGGCGTGGCTGTGGCCGCACTGGTGATAATAGCGCTGACGTTGATTAACACAGGTTCACCGCAACCTGACGTGCTTGATGGTCTGCTGACACCGCATGCTGCTATTGAAGCGACGCGCACACCGCTGCCAGATCGCAGCATCGCGCTGGTGGTAGACAGTTACACGATACGCTATCCCGGCGGTATCATGCAGGTTGAAGCGTTCGAGGATTCGTCGGAACGAGTTGTCAATGCGAATACAGGCGTAGCGATTGAGCCTGTGCCGGGAGCGCGTTTTTATGCGCTTAAGGTGCTGTTCGAGTGTCGCATCGCGGTATGTGATACGCCGCCTCAAGCTGATCTCGCGCTCGATTTGGACGGTGAGTTTCGGGTGGAAGC
>JACMMD010001071.1 GCA_014379235.1 Anaerolineae bacterium | reverse complement strand
TTTTCGGCGGCTTATATGCAGGTTCACCGCAAGAAGGACAAAAGGCGCTGCAACCGTTTGTGGATTACGGCACACCGCTGGTCAACGCAAGCGGCATCATTCCATATGTGGCCGCGCAGCAGGCTTTGGACGCAGAATTCGCTGATGGCCAGCGCTACTATTGGAAGTCACTGAACATCATGGAACTGAACGAGGCGGCTATCGAGCGAATCGTGGAAGGGGCGCGTAAGCAGGTGTCACCGTACAGCACGACGGATTTGTGGCACATCGGCGGCGAAGTCAAGCGTGTGGACGCAAAAGCCAGCGCCTTTAATGGGCGCGGCGCGGCGTTCCTCGTCAACGCCGAGGCCAACTGGCATGACAAGGCCGATGACCACGCCAATATGAAATGGGTGCGCGAGTTCATCCACGACATCGAGCCGTTCTCAGATGGCAGCCGCTATCTCAACTTCGCGGGCTTTCAGGAAGAAGGCGACGACATGATGCGGAACGGCTTTGGTAAGAACTACGCCCGGTTGGCCGCGATCAAGCGGCAGTATGACCCGACCAACTTCTTCCGCCTGAATCCGAACATCAAGCCGGAGTGATCCGCTTTTGTAGGGGCAGCTCGTGAGCTGCCCTTCGGCATCAACTAAGATTGGGCGCTTCACGAAGCGCCCCTACGCATTTCGCCGCCCGTGACATTTCTTGAACTTCAACCCGCTTCCGCAGGGGCAAAGATCGTTGCGTCCGGCGCTGGCGAAAGTGGATTTCAGCGCCGTGTCTTTCTGCGCCATGTAGCGCATCACGTTCGCGGGTGGGCGCTGTGCCGATAGTTCGCGGGCCATAATGTTCATCGCTTCGCGGACGTGGTTGAAGAAGCCTTTATAGCCCACGCATAGGTAATTGAGTCCCGCTTCACCATCCGGCGTGTTGATGAAACGATCTTTGGGGCAGCCGCCGTTGCATACGAAACGCACGTCACACTCGCGGCAGAAACGCGGCAACGTATCGCGCTTGGCGAGGCCGAACTGGCGCTGCTGGTTGCTGACAACGATCTCGCTCAAGGGGATGTCTACGAGATTGCCGACGAAGTGGCGCGGCTCGACAAAGTGGTCGCATGAGTACACGTCGCCGTTATGCTCCAATGCCAGTGCCGTGCCACAGGTCTCCTCGAATACGCACAGGCCGGGGCTGTCGCCAACCCACGCCGCCAGCGCAATGTCGAACATCTGCACGTAAACGCGCCCGACATCGCGGCGTATCCATTCCTCGAAAATCTCGACCAGAAAGCGTCCGTAACCGTCAGCACTGACCGAACGCGCCGTGACCGTACTGCCTTCTTGATAACCCGTAGCGTTGTCGCGCTCGACGATGGGGATAAATTGTAGAACGTTCGCGCCTACCTCGTCGCGCAGAAAGTGGTAGACATCTAAGCCGTGTTGCTCGTTGGCGGCATGAACCGTCGTCAACACATTGAACTCGATGCCGTGTTTTTGCAACAGTCGCAAGCCGTTCATCACGCGGTCAAACGTCGGCTGTCCGCCTTTGTCAACACGATAAGCGTCGTGAAGTGGACGCGGACCGTCGAGACTGATACCGACGAGAAAATTGTTTGCGTGGAAGAATTCGCACCATTCGTCATCGAGCGTGACGCCGTTGGTTTGCAGCGCGTTGCTGATATGCTGGCCGCGTTTGCGATACTGCTGCTGATAGCTGACGGCCTGCCGGAAGAAGTCGAGGCCCATCAGCGTCGGTTCGCCGCCCTGCCATGCGAAGGTGATTTCAGGGGCGCGCTGTGCTTCGATGTACTGCTGCGTGTAGGCTTGCAGCAGGTTATCCGACATGCGAAATTTGCTGTCGGGGTACAGCTTTTCTTTCGAGAGAAAGTAGCAGTATTGGCAGTCGAGATTGCAGATTGCGCCGCGCGGCTTGGTCATCATATGAAAAGCCGTCGGGGGAGACATCACCATCGCTATGTCCCTTGTGCGCTCAATCCAAGCCGTGTGTACTGCTCCGGCGGCGCATCGTTACGACGCATCAAGTCGAGCAAGTGTAGCTCCATCATGGCTTCAACTGCGGCGTTGTGAATCGGTTCACGCTGGTTTGGGTCGGTTTGCAAGTCAAAAAGCAGCGTGGACAATTCACTCACACTGCCCCACGGCCTGCCGTCGATTTTCAATAAGCGGCAGCCTTTTGTGAAATCGAATGGTTCGGCCAGCGTAGCGGTCTGCATCTCGGCGCTGCTGAAACGGGTGCGGATGTGCGTCGGCATGAGCGTATATTCGTAGAGCGGTTGGTTCGGCGGAATGGGCGCGCGCATGTAGACGTAGCGGCCATCGGTGACGTTGACATGCCCGCCGAACGCGCCGAACAATGCCGCCTCGCGCACGGGCGCATCGTGGTCGATGGTCGCCGCAAGCGGAACGCCCTGCATATCGGCGGGACGCTCGATGCCAAAGTATTCTAGCAGTGTTGCGGGGAAGTCAATCAACTGCACGAGGCTTTGCCGCCGCTCATTGGCTTTGCCACAGCGAGGATCATATATAAAAAGTGGCGTATGCGCGTTTTCGTTGTACCAAGGCGCGATGTTTTTGCCCCACCAGTCATGCTCTCCGAGCAGCAAACCATGATCGGTGCAGACGATGAGCATGGTATCGCGCCACAGGTCAAGCGCGTCCATCTCATCTAACAAGCGTCCTAGCTGCTCGTCGCAATAGCTGACCAACGCGGCATACTGGAAGCGCATGTGGTTGATGGTCGTCGCGTCTTCGGGGTCACTGACACGCCCGTAAGAAATCCAGTCCGACTGCGGCCCGTCGTATTCGTCGGGGTAGAGGTCTTTGTATTTTTGATGCGTGAAGAACGGCTCGTGCGGGTCGAAGGTTTCGATTTGCAAGAACCAGCGATCCGCATCGCGGTTGTTCCGCATAAAGTCGATGCCCTGCGAGAACGTATGCGCCTGCGGTTGATCTTCGGGCGTGGGCGCGAACTGGCGGTTGATGAACTCCTGCGTCCACATGCGGTCTGACTGGTTTTTCTCCATGCGCCGCGTCGTCGGCGGGATGTCGAACGGCGGGTTGATGTAACCTTTCCAGTAGTCGCCCTCTTGACCGCGATTGAACTCCCAACTGCTGTAGCGCGTGTGATAGGTCGAGCCGCCATCCTCGAAGTAATGCGTGTGATCGGTGACGAGATGCGTGTAGACACCGTTCCCGTGCAGGACTTCCGGCGCGGAGTCGTCAAAGGGTTCGATAGGCCCCCAACTGCGATGCAGGAAGTTATAGCGCCCGGTGTGGAACTCGCGGCGGGCGGGCATACACGGCATACTGCCGATATAGCAGTTATCGAAGGTGACAGTTTTTTCTGCGAGGCGCTGAAAGTTCGGCGCGTGAACCCAATCGCAGCCATAGGGTGGCAGCATATGGCGATTGAGCGAGTCGAACATGCAGACGATGGCTTTCACAGCGATAACCTTTCCAGAGCAAAAGGTGCGCGCATACAGTTCAATCTAGATTTGATAGGCGGGCATCGTTAGGTCTGGCAAGTATTCTTCTTGGAGCTTAATCACCATGCGGCAGTAGGTTTGGTATGCAAACTCGTTGTCGCCGTTTTTGATCGCATCCACGCACGAACGAATCACGTCGTAAAGCGTTCCAAAGACAGCGCCCGCGTCCTTTTGCTTGGCAATTTCCTCTAAGATGAGCGGCGCATAATCATAGTACAGTGCGACCAATTCTTCGCCGTTGGGCAGCTCAAGCAGGTAGTCATCACGGAACGCACGTAGAGCGGTTAGTTCGTCGCAGTCGTCGGGCAGTCCTCTGGTCATCGTGACAGCAGTGGTGATGTAACACTTCTTATTGTTAGGCGGATTCTTTTTGGTTAGATTCATATGAGTATTAACTGCATTATAATCCGGCTCTTCTTGCCCGACAGTGTGTATGAAGTCGTTGAGCTTGCTTTGAGCGGATGCAATGCCAATTTTGAAGACCGGGTTGCCCGGGTCTTCCTCTATAGCGAAGCCTAATTTCCTGTCCCCTATATCTCCATGCCAATGACCACTATTGTCGGCAATGTTCTCTTCGCTGTATGTATCACCATCAACCGTGCCGAACGTGCCTGCGTTATTAAAACCCTTGATACGGTTTCCCGGAATGACGATCATCGAGTGCGCTGGATTAGTCTTATTGGGGAGGTACAAAATATCTCCCACTTCGGTATCACCCGCGCCATCGATGCGCGTGCCAGAATCGTAACCCATTGCTTGTGATACCCAACCACCAGAAGGCCCACGTTTCGTATTGATGAGTTTTATCCCGTTGATGGCTTCTTCTCGTGGAATGCCCAGTGAAAGCAGCACCCAGAATACCACTGCGTCGTGGCATTTGAAGTTTCCTCCTATGGTGGCTTTTTCAGGCGTATCGTTCACTTCGGGAGTGGGCCATCGTTGAATCATGGTGGCGTGTATCGCATTTGTGTTAACTGCGATAGGACTGCGCTGAGCATAGCTTTGCAGCAGCGAATTCGCCGCTGGCTTGCGTTGAAGGTTCGGGCGCGCTTCGGGATGGGCGACTAGCTGGCTGACGGCTTGATTGCCGATCATGCGCCGCAACTGCGTGACGGCGCTCGGTGACAGTTTTTCAGGAGATTCTACAGCCCGTGCAATCCATTCGGTATCGGGCTGCGGCGATACGGTTTCGGCAGGCTGTTTACGATTCTTGCTTTGTTTAGGAGCGCCGTACTTAGACTTCGATGATTTCTTTTGAAGACGCATGATTGCACTCAGCTCAGATTAGGTTTGTTGATAATCTAGCATAGCATTTTTAGGAGATATTACAAAATCTTACATCTAGCTTTTGCGAACAACATCCAGCCGAAACACCATGCTTTGTTCGGGCGGCACACTTACGTTGAAGATCAACCAATCACTATTTTCGGTCTGTGGCGGAAGTCCGATTTCATCGGGGAAATTGACTCGTTGAAGCTGGTAGTCCGCGTCGGTCAGTTCAAGCTGCGTTTTACTCAAGCGAATTTCAACCGTGCGCGGGGTGCGAGAGTCGCCAAATTCGCCCGTTTCGAGATTGCCGAGCAGCACATAAACTTTGCCCGCGCTGCGCCACAGATGAAACGCAATGGTTTCTGACCGGCTGATGTTGTGTACATGGCTGAGTCCATGATCGGCGGCTAACTCGTGCAGCAGCAGCGCCGCACGATAATGCGGAAACGTGCTGCCAAGCTGATATTTCGGGACAAATGCATTGAACGGCTCTGACCAGTCCGGCGGCTGCCAGTAGGCG
>JACMMD010001070.1 GCA_014379235.1 Anaerolineae bacterium | reverse complement strand
GAACACAAGCGAGAATGCTCAATAGCAAACATAGAAATACAGCAAATGGCTTACGCATAGCTGACGCTCTAACAATCAGACCTTAGTTAAAACTCCACACCGCAATCATGCCTTCTGCGATGGAAATCGGTACCGTGTCGGTCTGAGAAGTATCCAAAATGCTAATCGTTTGTTGCTCCTCATCGGTCATTTCGCTGTATAGCAAGTAGCGGCTATCTGGCGACCATACGCGGTGGCTCTGCCCGAACTGGTCGAAATAGACCAGCAGGTACAACATCTGGCGTGTGGGTAAAAATGAACCGAAGCGTCGTGTCGCGCCATCTTCTATTTCGAGTACTGACCACGCGATCCCCGTAGGCTGCTGAATATCCGGTGCAGCTAAAACGCCATCGTTCGTACCCTGAGCGGTAAACGAACCGGAAGGCGATGCCAGTGTAATATAGGCGATGCGGTTGCTATCGGGCGACCAGAAGAAAGCAAATACACCTGAAACATTGCTGCGGGCGATGACTTCTGCCGTAATTGCGTCAACGACAATTACCGCGCCCTGCTGATCGGTATAAGCCACCTTGTTGCCGTCGGGCGACCACGCGAACGCAACCGGCCCGGATAAATCGCTGGCCAGCACTTGCGATTCGGTATCCGCGACGCTGACCAGATTGATAACTTCTTCTTCAGGGTCGAAAGCTACGAATAACAGACGATCATCAATGGGCGACCATGCGGGCGCTTGGAACGGCCCGGGCGGCTGAGGCAGCGTATTGATAATCGAGCCGCTGACCACATCATAAATGTCGATGCGGCGGTTGTTGCGCTGCCACATCATACGAGTGCCGTCGGGACTCCAGCTATAGTAAAAGGGGCCGCCGATACCGACATTGACATTGCCGCCTTCAATGCCATTATCTCGCACCAGTTCAACAAACAATCCACCAGCGGTTTGACTGCTAAGGAGAATAGCCAAGTCACGGCAGTCTTCACCCTCAGCACAGTTTTCCGGTGACCAATAAGCATAATTAAACATCTCATTTACCCCTGTATAGAGGGTTTCGCCAGTGCTGCCGCCATCGGGAGAAACATAGGCATCCATTTCAACCTGACCCGCCTCTTCATTCAGACGGGTTCGGAAATAAGCAAGGCGGCCATCGGTAGACCATGTGGGCCATTCATAGTAACTGGTTTCGCCCGCATCATCGGTGAGCATACTCGGGCCGTTGCCCTGAGCAGAGATGGTGTAAACGTTGAAGTCCGAGCCGATATAGGCTATTTGACCCGGCAGTCCCGCTAAAATGTTGGCAGGCGCTTCATCTTGTGCAAAAGCAGGAATAGACGCAAGCAGCGCCCATACTAAAACCGACACCAACCATGTTCCCGGTGCTTTCTTCATGGCCTACACTCCACTCAATATTGGGTGCTGTCATAATTGATTGTATACTATCCCCGCGATCAATAACACCTTGATCGCTCGATTCCGTATTCGAGCATTTGGGAGCTAGCTGATGACCTGTGACGACTTAATGAAAACTCTGGTCGATAACTTCGACCCTGCGAAAGCAGATGGCGTAGACGCGACAATCCAGTTCAATTTGACGGGTGAAAGTGACTGCATGTTCTGGTTGCGTATTTCTGGTGAAACCTGTGAAGCGAAAGTCGGTGCGGCAGAGAACCCACGCATGATGCTGCGTGCCAACATGGACGATTTCATCGCTGTCTTGAAAGGCGAAATGCCCCCCATGACCGCGTTTATTCAGGGCAAAATCAAAATTCAAGGCGATACATTCCTTGCCATGAAACTGCAATCTTTGTTGGCCTGATGTAAGCCAACTCAACGCCTCTCGTTATGAGTCAGCGCGTAACATCTGTTGCAATATCAGAATCAAGATCGAGAGCGTAACTGGGCTAAGAAGCGTGGAAACGATGACAGTGCCGGACATCTGTTCGGTATCGAGTTTAAATTCGGATGCAAATACAATCGTCGCTACAGCCACAGGCATACTCGCCTGCATGATGACCGCGATACTTGCGGGCAGTGACAATCCAAGTAGCAGCGTCAGCGCTGCGGCCACGAATGGCGCGACCAACAAGCGCAGCCCAACTGCAGTCCCAACGAGACGAAACTGGCTAATACGCGCCGACTGTGCCATTTGCAGTCCAAGCAAAAGCAGCATCAACGGAATCGTCGCTTGAGCGAGTAGCGCCACCGTGCGATCCAACACTGTCGGCAGCGCAATGCCAGACGTATTGATGATTAATCCACCGATGGCCATGTAAAGCGTGGGCACTCGAGCGATGCTGCGAACCGCGTCTTTAGCGCTGCGACGCCCGTTGGATGCGACGTAAATACCAACGGAATAGTTCAGCAACGTGGTCGCCACGTATACGATAACCGCTCGTGCGAAAACTTCCGGCCCAAATGCAAAGTTAATCATGGGCAGTCCGAAGTTGCCATTATTCGGCGACATCGCACTCAAGATCACGCCTGCTCGTGCGACTTTATCCGCCCCTTGCAGGCGCATGATTACATAGGCAATCAAGGTCATACAAGCGACGAACAAAGCCATCACCGCGATTAAGAGCCACAGTTCCGAGCCGCTGATTTGGGTTCGGTATAGTGTGCTGAAGACCAGCGACGGGGATAGAAAGTAAAACAACATTCGGCCAATAGGTTTAGGGTCGAGGCGCAGCTTAATTCCGGCAAAGAACCCAACGCCGGATATTGCCAATAGTGGCACGATGTTATCGACAAAGATGCTAATAATCTCTAGCAACCGTTCAGCCTTGCATTAAAAAACAAGGCCGCCCGGCGTTACACCGGGCGGCCTTGTTGCAATTCGTCGCAGTATTTATTGAAGCTGCTTAGTCGTCGAGGAGTGAAAGCGGCAGGTCGCCGCCAGCAGTAGTCGCACTGCCAATCGCGTCTTGAATGGCATCGGTCAAGTCATCGTCGCTTTCTTCATCGGCGGCATCGGCTAAAGCTGCGAGTACCCGCAGGGACTCATTCCCACCGATTTCGCCGAGTGACCAGATCGCCACTTCTTTGACTTCGCGGTCATCACTGAAAGCCAGATGGCTGAGAGCCATAACAGCTGGCACAAGTTCGAGTTCTCCCGCAGCGCGCGCCGCTTCGTAGAGCATCTCAGCGTCGCTGCTGTCTAGCTCACGTAGAACGATGTCGCCCCAAAGGTTCGCATCATAGTTGCGTCCCATCGCAAACACCGAACTCACCTGCATCCGCCGAT
>JACMMD010001069.1 GCA_014379235.1 Anaerolineae bacterium | reverse complement strand
TAGAATTCGCCAGCGTGACCGAATGGCTGGAACTGCCTGCGGGCACGTACACCGTCGCGGTTACTCCGGCAGATGCGCCGATCAGCGATGCCCTTATCGGCCCGGCCAATCTCAGCTTGATCGGTGATACTCGCATCACGCTTATCGCCACCGGACTCATAGGGGACAACACCTTTGCGCCACGAGTGCTTCTCGAAGACTACCGCGAAATCCCGGTGGGCAGTGTGCGTGTCACCGTATTCCACGCGATAGCCGACGCGCCCGCACTGAGCATCCGCTTCGGGGATGTGATGGTGCCGAGCCTCGAATTCCCCGGCAACGCCGGCAGCAACAGCGGCGCGGCAACGGTGGAAATCCCGGCGGGCACATATGAAGTTGAAGTCACAGCGGACGCGGACGGTACAGCGCTGCTCGACGCAGAAACGATTGATCTAGTAGAGAACAGTAACTACCTGATTGCAATCGTCGGTGAGATTGACGGTGAACCACAGATCGTCGTCGCCAGCACCGATCAAACCGAACCATCGTAAGATACGATACTCGACAAGTACAAATCTTTCGTAGGGGCGCTTCGTGAAGCGCCCTTCTTATTACCCTCCGGTTACAAAACTATGCAATTTATCATTGTCATTGCCTTCGTGAGCCTGATGATCGGACTGTCAAAAGGCGGGCTTGGCGCTGTCGTTGTCGCGGGCATCACGCCCGTTTTGACCCTGATTATGCCCGTACAAGAGGCCGTCGTCGTCGTGATTCCGATGCTGCTCATTGGCGATGCGATTGCTATGTGGATGTACTGGGGCGCGTGGGAGATCCGTTACGTCAAACTGCTGCTGCCGATGGCAGTCGTCGGCATCGTCGTAGGCACATACTTTCTAACGAGCCTACCAGATTCCACGCTCCGGCATATCCTCGGTGCGTTTACGCTGTTGGTCGTCGGGTATAAGCTGGTGGTAGATCGTATCCAATCCATCAGCTACGAGCCTCGCAACTGGCATGGCTACCTTGCAGGCGCAGCGTCAGGCTTTGGTTCGGCGCTGGCAAATACGGGCGCACCGCCGTTCACGTCCTATATGCTTCTGCAAAACTTGAACCCGCGTGTGTTCATCGGTACAACAACACTGTTTTTCGCACTGGTCAACATCGTCAAGCTGTT
Organism: Anaerolineae bacterium; assembly: GCA_014379235.1. GTDB lineage: Bacteria > Chloroflexota > Anaerolineae > Aggregatilineales > Phototrophicaceae > JACMMD01. The sequence goes on along the minus strand of JACMMD010001069.1, from coordinate 3,979 downwards.
CGTGCAAGGAACGCTGATCGACGTGCCGCGTGTGCTGAGTATCGCATGGGCCATCCCCATTATTCCTATCGGCGCGTGGCTTGGCCGCAAACTAATTCTCCGTTTGAATCAGCGCACCTTCGAGTGGATGATGATGATCGCGCTGGTATGGATTGGGCTAATGCTGCTCCTCAGTTCGCCCAATTAATTATTCGCTCATAATTTATTAACGCATATTTACAGAATACCTGTTACGCTAATTGTATCTATCATACAATTAGGGAATACAGGGACATGAGAAAATCTTCCATCCTTCTCGGCTTATTACTGTTGCTCCTCAGTTCAACCATTTTCGTGATGGCTCAGGACGCAACCGAAGAACCTGTCGCCACTGAAGCAGTCGATATGCCTACAGTTTCGGCTGGCGATATGTCATTTGACATGATGGTCGGCATGGACGGTACGATGACGATGGCCCAGCCCGCCACCGAAGAAGCGCCCGCAGTCGCCACTGAGCAGCCGATGGCAACCGAAGATGCCGATGGTATTGAACAAGCGCACTTCCGCATTTTGCACCTGTCGCCGGATGCTGGCCCCGTTGATATCTACATCAACGGCGAACTGACCGATGTGCAAGGGCTAACCTATCCCAGCGTAACACCTTGGATGTCCGTTCCCGAAGGCACGTACAGCGTCGCAGTTGTGCCCGCTGGTCTAGGTGTCGAAGCCGACGATACACTCGGGCCCTTCGATCTGACCATCTCCGGCAATAATTGGTACACAGTGGCGGCAGTCGGCTCTATCGCTCAGGGCACGGCAACGGCTCAGGTCTTTGAACAGGACTTAAGCGCGATGACCTCCGGCGTTTCCCGGTTGACGTTCGTCCACGCGATTGAGGACGGCCCCGGCGTTGATATTCTAATCAACGGCGTTCCGCAGATCACTGGCCTGAATTTCCCCGGCACGACAGGTGACAGTGATGGCATCTTCCATTTCGGGATCGATTCCGACACCTACGATATTCAGGTGACGGCGGCAGGCGACCCGAACACGGTTCTGTTCGACCTGCAAGACGTGACCCTCAACGAGAACACCAGCTATCTGATCGTTGCCGCAGGTACCGTCGACGAAGCCGACAGCGTGATGCCCGCTATTCTGGTTGAAGCCACCAATTTGGCTGACATGGGGATGATGCCCGGCAGCGGTGTCGCCACTGAAGAAGCGCCCGCTGCGGACATGGCAACTGAAGAAGCCGTTGCGACGGAAGATGCTATGGCAACTGAAGAAGCAGAAGCTACGGAAGAAGCCTAAACTAAGCAGGCAAAACAAAACGGGCCGCAATTATGCGGCCCGTTTTGTTTTCTTGTTCGCTTAAACTAACTACCCGCTACCAACCGCACGAACTTACGCTTGCCAACTTGCAGCACTGCTGGCAGCGAGTCCAGTGTGATGGTCGCGTTGACATCCGTCACTGCTTGCTCGTTGAGCCGGACACCGTTCTGTTGAATCATACGTTTGGCTTCGCTTCCGCTGGCGACCATGTTCAGCCGCCGCAGAATATCGACGATGCGTTCCTCGCCGGAAACCACTTCTTCCGAAATATCCTCTGGCAGGCCGCCGCCGCGATGAACCGTATCCCAATTTGCCTGTGCTGCTTGTGCCGCATCGGGGCTGTGGAAAATGCCAACGATCTCCCGCGCTAACTGCATCTTGATCTCGTTCGGGTGCAGCGCGCCAGAGACCAAACCCTGCTCGAGTTCTTGCAAGCGTGATGGGGCCCAACCGAGCAGCAGCTTGTAGTAGATCAGCATGGCCTTATCAGGAATGCTCATCACCTTGCCGAACATATCGTCAGGCGTAGCCAGCAGCGGGATATGGTTGCCGAGGCTCTTGCTCATCTTGATCTCGCCATCGGTACCAGGCAGGCTTTCGCCCATGATGATGGCAATCTGCGGACGCTGACCAAGTCCTTCTTGCAGCTTGCGACCTGCGACGAGGATGTTGAACAACTGGTCTTGTCCGCCGATTTGTACATCGGCTTCCTGCGCCACTGCGTCGTAGCCCTGCATCAAGCCGTAGAACATCTCATGCAGATAGATCGGTTCACCACCATCCAGTCGCTTGCTGAAATTCTCGCGCACAAGGAACTGCTGCACCGTGAAATTGCTGGCGAGCCGGATAATGTCCGCAAAATCCAGCGTCGACAGCCATTCATCATTGCGGCGAACGCGGGTCAAATCGCGGTCAAGGATTTTGAACGCTTGCTCCGCATACGTGCGCGCATGTTCATCGACCTGTTCCGGCGTGAGCTGCTCGCGGGCCTTATCCTTATCGGAAGGGTCGCCGATCAAGCTGGTGAATGTGCCGATCAAGAACGTGACATCGTGGCCGAACTCTTGAAATTGGCGCAGCTTTCGCATGGTGATCGTGTGTCCGAGATGTAAATCCGCCGTGCGCGGATCGTAGCCAGCGTACACGCGCAAAGGCCGCCCCTGCTTCTCAGCATCGAGCAGTCGTTCTTTGAGTTCGCGGCTCATATTCGCTTTGATTTGCGGGTCGCCATAGGCAGCGCCCGACATCAGAATTTCGACTTGTTCATCAATCGTGGGCATGGGTTTTTATCTCTGTTCACAAGGTCGCTAAAGCGGCACAAGTTTACCACACCCACGCCCACGAAGGGGAAAATCTTTACGTGGTCAGCAGACTTGGCGTTCGTGCGCTGACTGGTAACATCGCCGGTACGCCGGTCTTTTCGAGAATTCTATCGATCAAGCCGTACTCTACCGCCTGAGTCGCATTCAGGAACTTATCCCGATCCATATCGCGTTCCAGCTTGTCGCGGTCTGCGCCCGTATGCTGGACGAAAATGTTCAACACTTCATCCTTGAGACGCTGCGCCTCGTTGACCACGATCATCATGTCGGTCACTTGCCCCTGAGCGCCGCCAAGCGGTTGGTGCATGTGAATGGTCGCATGAGGCAGCGCGAAGCGCATTCTCGGCGCGCCAGCCACCAGCAGCAGCGTGCCAAAACTTGCCGCACGTCCCATCGCCGCCGTGCTAACGGGAGCACTGATCTGCTGCATCGCGTCATAGATCGCCAGTCCCGCATACACTTCGCCACCGGGAGACTGAATATACAGTTGAACCGGACGTTCGCCATCTTCGCGGTCAAGATACAATAACTGCGCGACGATCAAGTTCGCCACCTGATCGTTGATCGCCGTGCCTAGAACGATGATACGCTCCTTGAGCAGCAGCGAATATATATCGTAGGCGCGTTCGCCCGTGTTGCTGCGTTCGACTACATACGGCATAACCATGACATTCGCTCCTTAAGCCGCCAGCGTCAAAATACTCAGCGGCCCTCGATTGACATTGACTTCGGGAATAGGCAGCACCAGCGCATAGCGCCGATACTTCCAGATGACCGCTTCTAACTGTTCAACAATCTCGGCTTCTTCATAGTGCGCGGGAGTCGATAAGCCGATACTTTCTACCGTGTCTCGCAGCCGCTTGACTTCAACGCCATCGACGTAAACATCTGCCACGAACTCGCGCAGCTTGTCTTCGGTTTCGTCGTTGATGAAATCCGGCGTATACGTACCCTTTCGCAGCTTAGGGACGAACAGCCGAATCTCGCCAACCGCCGTGCGCCAGCGCCGCGAACGATAGCCGTTGCGATAGGTTTGGCGTTCGCCCTTGCGCTCGTAGCGGTCTGCGCCTGTACGCGAATTCACATCGAGTTCGAGCAGCCACTGCATCACGCGCTGCAAAGCGGCGCTTTCGTAGCCATCCGGCAGCGTTCGCTCATTCGTGGACGATTGCGACGGCCATAGTTCTAAAATACGTTGTGCCACCATAACCCCTTTCGCCTAGCGTTCTGACCGCCTGTTGCGAAGCGCAAATTGCGCCGCTTTCTACGCCTGAATCTCTTCCCTAAAGAAACCACAAAAGGCGAATGCTTTCAAGTTTTTACACCACATTCGTTTTACGGTTGGC
>JACMMD010001068.1 GCA_014379235.1 Anaerolineae bacterium | reverse complement strand
GGTCGCGCCGAGCAAAGAAGACCTCGACCTCATCCGCGAGGTGTTCAATCTCAACGGCTTGGCCGAAGATCAAGCGCCGACGGTGGAAGATGCTGATGAGTCGGTGAATGGCGCGACGAGAAGCACCAATGGCTCGAACGGTTTCACGCCCGACGACGATGACGACCTTGAGGATGACGACGATTTCGACCCTGACGAGGACTTCGAACCCGGCGACGTGCCGCCGATCATCCGCTACATGCACCTCAAAGATGTGTATATCCTGCTGCCTGTCCCTCACGATGGTTTCACGCAGAGCTTCGTCCCCATCTGGCGTATCAAGCACACGTCGATTGACGGCTGGCTGCTCGGTCAGGCGGTGCCGAATGTGCCGCCGGGTGCAGGCGCAACCAAGACCGATGATTGATCGTGAATGGCCATCCGGTCATCTCCATGAAAGTTTCTGGCGGCGCTCATCAGCGCACTACCTTCCACAGTCGATTTTCGCAACTGAGAAGCTGGTTTTCAACGCCGCTGCATATCGTCTTAGCGATTTGCAGTCTGCTGCTCATCGTGCCCGTAATCGTGTTCATCGTTCAAAATGGGCGCAATGTTCCTTATGGCGATGAATGGGTCAACAGCGTTCAGATGGCGCTCAAAACGGTAGAGGGCAGGCTCACGCTTGCCGATATTGTGCGCCAGAATTTCGATCATCGTGTGGCGATTAGCAACCTATTCATTGTTTTTCTGACATTAACGACTCACTGGAATTTGCACGTTAGCTTTTTCATCATCGTCGGCATCAGCTTCGTGAATCTACTGCTGCTGCTGGCGCTGCTTAGGCGTTCGGATGCGCGAGCGGTGACGCTGGCGCTCGTGCTCTTCTCGGCGCTGGTGTTCTCCTTACGACAGACTGATTTGTGGATTTGGAGTATATTGGCAGCAACGCCAATACTGCTTTTTTGCCTGCTGGCAATCCTGCTGTGGCTCAACCATTCACCTGTTCGCTGGCGCACGATCATCGGCGTGGCAGTTATGGTCGCGTTGATGACATTCTCGGCCATTCAGGGGATGGCGCTGTGGCTGCTGCTGCTCTTGATGTTGTGGGCAAAGGGCTATCGCCGCGCTCATTTGCTGTTCTGGATAGGAGGGGCGCTGTTCACGCTGATCTTGTTTTCGCTGGGTTACGATTTTAGCTTGCTCGGTGCGAACGAAAACGGCAACTCGGCTGGCTTGGCGCTCAATCCGGGCCGGCTGATCGGTTACGTATTGACCTATCTCGGCAGTCCATTTGTCGCTGAACGGGCAGAGTCCATTGGGATAGCGGCGCTCGTTGGCATTTTTGGCGTTGTGATGATGACCGTTAATGTAATCTATCTGTGGCGACTGCGTATCAGCGCGGAGAACCTCACCATCTGGCTAACATTGGCCGCGTTTGGGGTTAGCGCCGCGCTGCTGTCGGGACTGGGCCGGGCGCATGTGTTCCCCGAACCCGTGCCGACACAACCGTTACTCTCACGTTACGTTATTTACGCCAATACGTTCTGGTTTGCGTTCGTTGCGCTTGCGGCGTTGGCAGCACGCAGCCCGATCACCAAGCAGACCGCGCAATCAGGCAAGCGGATGCTGCGGGCAAATATCGTGGTCGCAGCGGTGCTTATCCCCTTACACGGACTGGCGAACATTCAATCTTTTCTGCGTCCGGCGAATATCAGCACCGAAATCGCTGAATGTATGCAAACCTTTCCGACTTCGCGCAACGTGTTTTGTCCGAGACAAACCTACATCATCGGTATCTCGCTAGAGGATGTGTTGGATAGCATTGACCGGATGGCGGTACATCGACTGGCGCTGTTTGCTGACCAGCCGCCGCCGTTCACCGAACTTATTGAGGTGCGGAACAGCGATCAAGAGATAATCGAACAGGGGCCGGAAACGATCAGTTATCAATACTATCAATTCAACCCGCAGTACGAAACGGTTGTGCTGCGCCAGTATGCGCCTTCCCGGTTAGAGCATAGGCTCACGCTGCCCGCAACCGAGCAGACAATCACGCTGGTATCGGGCGTATTCATCGGCTCTGCGGACAGCGATGCGACTGAAGACGGGGCCGATGGCGCACGTTTCCAATTGTTCGCTCGAACCAATGACGATACTGTGTTATTGTTTGATACCGTCGTGATGCCAAGTGTAGTGGCTGACCCATTGCCGTTCTCGGTGGATTTAAGTGCCTACGCGGGGCAAACAATCAGTCTGGTGTTTGTCACCGATGAGCGCGAGAATACCATCGGCGATAGAACGCGCTGGCTCGACCCGATTATCACTGCTGCGGCGGATACCAGCGCGGATGATTAGCCTAATGGCTCAAGTGAAACACGGATGAGGGTGGGATAAAGTTTGGCCAAGGCATCAATCGAATCATTTGGCGAACAAGACGCACTTGAACGAGAGGCGCTGCCTGAACAGGCTGAAATAAGTTCAGCAGCGGACATCTCATTGGGGCGGCTGCATTCGCTCATGCCGATCATCGGTTTAGCATCGCTGATTCCGATCATCGTCGTCTTGATCTATATCGCGCAGACGGGGCGCAACGTCCCCTTCTGGGACGATTGGGCGCATCTCGTCCCGATTGCCATGAAAACCCAGAGCGGTACACTGACCCCTGCAGATATTTTCGATCAGAACGTCGATCATCGTGTGGCTTTTGCCAGCCTGCTGACAGCAATCTTGACGGCGACGACGGACTGGAATATCCGCGTCAACGTTTTAGCCAATGTGTTCATCGCTGTCATCAACTTCGCGCTGCTAGTGTCGATGTTTCGGCGGCAGCAGGGGGCGATCTGGCTGCTGCTCGCGCTGCCATTCGCCGCGCTAGTGTTCTCGATTCGCCAGCGCACGAACTGGGTCTGGCAGATGGAAACCTGCTGGCATTTCACGCTGATGTTTTTGCTGCTGATGTTATGGACGCTGCAAAAGTTCTCCCGCAGTGGGCGAACGCTGGTGCTGGCTGCGGTCTTCACGGTGTGTATGACGTTCTCGACGCTGCACGGCTTATTGGGTTGGCCGCTGCTGTTTGTCACCGCGTGGATGCTCGGCTATCGCAAACCGCGCTATATGGCGTTCATGCTGGTCGCGGGTATCGTGTGCGTCGGGCTGTATTTTACGAACTTCGATTTTGCGGTGATCGGCGCTGATGACACGGGCAACGCCGCAGGTTTGATGACCGATCCGGTACGCTTGGTACATTACACGGTGACGTTTCTCGGCGGCGCGTTTGTGGTGCATGAAGATGAATTTGTGGTGCTGTCCACAGTGTTCGGCATCGTCGGCTTGGGGCTGCTGCTGTTGAACGCGGGCTATCTGCTGCGGCAAACGCGCTCGTTTTCGACGATTGCTATCTGGTTGGCGCTGGCTGCTTTTTCAGTGGGATCGGGGCTGCTAACGGCGTTGGGGCGCGGGCGTATTTTTCCCGAAGCAATCCCACGCCAACCACTGCTGGATCGCTACGTAACGGCATCGTCATGGCTGTGGGTCGGTTTGTTCGCGCTCATCGCGCTGACGTTGTATCATGTTTTCCGTTCGGAGAACCGCAGTCGATGGCAGCAAGCGCTGGTGGTGGTGAACGTCGCGCCAGTGTTGGTGTGGAGCTTGATGTACATCGTGGCGAATGGTTGGGCCTTCCAGCTTCATCCGTTGATGACGGTGACACAAGAAAACTGCGTGATGAAGTTTCCGATTGAGCGTAACGTGCGCTGTTTGGCGCGGATCTACACCAACCATATTCCACAGTCGGACGTTGTCGCTGGCATCGATTGGATGGCGTACGAGCGCACAGGTTCGTTCGCCGGCCAGCAGCAGCCGTTCGAGCGAATCATCAATTTGTATAATGTAGATCGTGGCTCACT
>JACMMD010001067.1 GCA_014379235.1 Anaerolineae bacterium | reverse complement strand
TGGGGCGTGGCGCGTGGCGGACTGCTGAAAGGCATGTCGTCGCAGGAAGTCGCTAACAGCATCCTTGATCGTGGCAGCCCGTTGGCGAAGACCTACACGCAGGACGAAGCGCGGGCGATGTTCGGGCAGTTCCGCGACGTGAATATCAAGGTCGTCGGCGAGGCGGGTTTCGACGCTGTGCCGACGGCGCGCTTCCCGTTCGTATCGAAGGCGGTGCTGCGCGGCGATTTCCGCAAGGCGATGGTCAAGCGCTATGGCTTCTTCCTGTGGATATCAGGCAAGAAGTAGGTTCGAGGGACGAGACGCGAGGTTCGAGTAGTAAGTTAAAAGTGAAAAGGTTAAAGTGCGAAACAAATCCCACTTTTGACTTTACACTTTATACTGACAAACTGACAGCTAAAGGCTATAACGTGAAGCTCTCCGTTTGGACGCGCATCTGGCGAACGAAATATGGCGCGGCGTTGGGATCGTGCATTTTGCTGCAAGGTATCTTGATGGCGGTCTTCAACCCGCTGCTGCCGATTGTGCTGACCGAGAAAATCGGCCTCGATAAGGAGGCGGTGACGGTCTACTTTCTGATGATCGTCGGTGTCGACATAGCCATCTCGCTGATTACGGGCTATCTCTCCGATGGTATTATTGCGCGCTATAAGCTGGTGCTGGTAGGTGGCCTGATTTCCGCACTCGGCTTTCTGGGTATCGCCACTGCAACCGAGGCACCATATGTGTTCATCGCCGGAGCACTGAGTGTCGGACTCGCGGTGCTTTTCCCGCAGTTGTTCGCCGTCGCCAAGCTGGGCGTCGTTGGTGACTGGGAACGAGAATCGCAGACGATGGGCATCACGATACTGCGAACGCTGTTCTCGTTTGGCTTCATCTTAGGCACGGCGCTTTCTAGCCTTCTGGCGCGTATCATGGATATTCAGGCGGCGTTTTTCATCATCGCGGTAGTTGTGCTTGGCCTGACCGTGTACGCGACTGTCGTTCTATACCGCATCGAAGGCTTCATCAGGCACAACGCACTGACCGACGCTGCAGATGCGAAGTCGCCCGAAAAACGAAGTGTCAGTTTGCCGGCCTATGCGCTGGTCGTCCCGCTGATCGCGCTGGTGGTGCTGACAGGCGCGGATACCACTCGGCAGTTTTACCTGTCGCTGACGATGTTTCAGCTATTCGCGGATGCCAGTATTGCGCCGATCATGTTCGGCATCACCGCCGCCGCCGAGTTGATTACGATGGGGCTTCTTGGCTATCTGTCGAGCAAATTTGGGGAGAAAGTGGTGATCGCTGTCGCGGCGCTGACCGGCTCGCTGTATTTCGTGTTGATGGCATTCAGCCAATCGCTGCCGATCCTGTACGGCGCGCAGATTTTCTACGCGATAAATGTCGCGGCGTTGTACGGTGTGGCGATGGCTTACGTCCAGCGGTTGCTCGGTGAGCGCGCCGGATTGGGCGGGGGGCTGTACATGATGGTGCTGCAATTCGGATCGCTGGTGGGTATTCTGGGGCCGCTGCTGGTCACGGGCTATGACCAGCGTATCTTCATCATCCCGGCGATTTTATGTGTGGCTGGCGCAGCGCTGCTGATGGTCGGGGATCGCACCACGCAGATCGAAAAACGTCTACAATTGATACGGGATACGCCGCAGT
>JACMMD010001066.1 GCA_014379235.1 Anaerolineae bacterium | reverse complement strand
CAGCGCATGGGTGGCGGCAGTGCTGTTGATGGTGCTGGCACAGCCGATTGCGGAAGAATTGGTTTTTCGCGGAATTTTGTTCCCGGCCCTGAGAGCCGCCACGGGCGCTTGGGCCGGGTTGTTTTTGAGTGCGCTGCTTTACGGCACGTTTCACCTGTTGACCTACGCGCCGCCTCAAGAAGGACTGGTCGGCGTGTGGTATGGGTTATTCGCTCCGCTGCTGGCCGGTCTGGTGATTGGCGGCATTCGCGCTTACACAGGCTCAACGCGGGCGGCCATCGTCATGCACGTTGGCTTCGGCATCTTTGCCGTCCTCAAAGCGCTGACGATCACTGGTTGAGACGGGCGATTAAAGTCCGGTGATGCTGCGAAACAAGCCTTCGAGCAGCGATGTTGCCGAAGATGCGCCGGGGTCTTGCCACGCCTGACCGCCTTGTCCACGCGAACCACCATACTGCGATGGCTGTGTATAGACCTGCCGCGAACCGCGTGTTGCCGCGCTGATGCCGTCCATGATGGCATCGCCGTTGCTACGTCCGGCGCTGCGAGCCTGCACGTAGCCCATGATTCCCGGCAGCAGTGAATCCATCATCGACCCTTGACCGGGCTGTGCTTGCGTCTGCTGCTGCACACCGCCGAGCAAGCCCTGTAACAGCGGCAAAATGTCATCGAGGCCGAGGCTGGCACGCCCCTGCAAACGCTGTCCCGCTTCGCGCAAACCCTGTGCGTAGATGTTGGCCGTTGCGCCGCGTCCCTGCTGCTGAAGTACATTGGCCGCGTTGGTAAGCTGAGATTGGGCATCTTGGCCGGAGAAGCGTCCTATCGCGTCCGCCACCAGATCGAAGTTATAGACAGACTGATCGCCGTGATTGCCGTTACCACCATTGCTATCGAGGTGGTTGAGATAGCCCTGATTTTGGCGCATTTCCGAAGCAACCGAACCAAACAGGTCAGTAAGATTGATAGTGCTGCGGCTTTGAGTAGCCATAATACGTTGTTCTCCTAGTTATTGAATGGTTGTATGAACCAAGCTAGAAGGTATTATAGCATAAGCTATTCACATATAATATATTTCTTTATATTTTATAACGTGTACAGCGTAAACGGGTTGTAGGGGCAGGTCTGAGACCTGCCCTGATCTAATCCGTAAACCCCTTCTTGCGGAGAATTTCCTCGATGCGGGCACGATGAGCGGCTTCCCATTCGTCGAGCGTAGTCGCAGCGTCTTTCGCGGCGCGGGCTTGTGCATCTTTGAGGATACTTTCGGCCCGCGATAACGGCACAACGACGATGCCTTCTTCATCGGCAACGACTACATCGCCGGGAGCGACTTCGACTCCGCCACACCGTAGCGGCCCGTTGAGCGTTTCGAGTACGTCTTTGCCGCCGGGAATAGGGATAACGCCACGAGCGAACACTGGAAAGCGATTGTCGCGCGCTTCGGCCAAATCGCGGATGACACCATCTATCACGAATGCCGCGATACCATGCCGCTGCGCGACGGCACACACGTTGCCGCCAGCCACCGCATAATCCACATCCGCCGACTCTACGACGATGATCGAACCCGCCGGAGCGCGATAGATCGCGGCGTGCAGCATCAGGTTATCGCCCGGGCCACAGCGCACGGTATAAGCCGGGCCGGCCACTCGCGGCATTCCGTCCCACAGTGGGCGAATACCGATGTCCATCACGCGGTCACGGGTCAAAACGTCGGCCAGTGTGGTTGGCGAAAGCTGTTGAAATGCGGCGTAGTCAGTTATAGCGATTCCATTGTCCGTAGGGGCGACGCATGCGTCGCCCCTACCATTATGTGCTAATCGAAGATGTCGAACATATCGCCTAGAAAGGATTTGCGCTTTTCCTGCGGATGGCGCTTGGGCTTCTCGTAGCCAGAGTCATCGTCGTCGTCATAGTATTCATAGCGACCATCGCCGCGCGGAACATCTGACGCAGATGGTACGTTCAATGTAGTACGTGTTTCATAGGCAGCAGAACGCTCAATGATTTTATCCAGTTCGCCGCGATCTAACCAGACACCTCGACACTGCGGGCAGTAGTCAATTTCGATACCTTGTCGGTCAGACATTTGTAGAGGGACTTTACACACGGGGCAATTCATCTATTCTGCTCCTAAACCGTCGTTCATGGGCAACAGAATAACAGAGCCGAACTTGAATCTGATCCCCCAAATCTTAGGGGGTTAAGCGAGAAACGAGCTACATTTTGTCGATGTACTTGATGAGGCGGAACAGGTCATCGGACAGCAGCACAGGCGTTAGGCGCACAGGCTTGGGCTTGACCATTGACTTGAGGTCGGCAGCGAACTTATTGCCGTTTCCCCAACTGACCAGCATATACAATTGATAGCCGAGATTGAGCGACACCCGCACCCCATCGCGGCGGCCTAAGCCGACACACCATACGCCACCAACGTATCGGCGCGGGATGCTGGCCGGTGGATAGGGGCGCATTGTCTGTGGTGTGAGCAACAAGCGCTCATTGGTGACGATAGCGTTCAGCCGGGGGCCAACGCCGCACCAACCTTCGTCGCTGTGGCGTGCAAGCCGAACTTGGTAATCGCCGACAACGCTTTCGCCCTTCACCAGAAAATCAAGCTGCTGTGTGTCACTGGACTTCACAAACATGATGTGTTAATAAATCCTCGATTTCGTAATCTAACGCAACCTTATCTTCATTCTAGTGTAACAATATTGTCTCTAACCGTTGATGCTACTAAGTTATAACGCTTTCCAACCGATACTCTAACTACTTGATCGCAAGATGAGAAATGATAAGTTTACAAATGATTACGGACTTGTCCGGCGGCGCTGTTGGTCACGGACGAGAGCCGTCAACTGCTCGAAGTACGGCGAATTTGTAATGTCGCGTACCTCTTGATCGCGGCGCGGAAAGTCCACTTCAATCCGCAAACGCTTGACTTCCTGCCGTGTGCTGTCGAGTTCGGTTTGAACGCGATGAAACAAGCGTGCATTTTCAATGGCGACTGCGGCTTGCGCGGCGAAGCTGGTCAACAGTTTGAGTTCGCGTGCGCCGAATACACCAGCCAATAGACGGTTAGCTACATACACCGCGCCGATGAGCTTGTCTTTGTGCTTGAGCGGCACACACACAATCGAGCGCAGCACAAACAAGGCCACGCTTTCGCGGTCTTGTGTGCGTGGGTCATTGCTGGCGTTATCCGTCAGCAGCGGTTCGCCGCTGCTCATCACTTCGCGCACGATTGATTGGCTGATTTGGAAGTTGGTGTCGTTCATGTCATGTTCGCGGGAGCGCATGATTCGGAATTCCAAACCGCCCTCGTCCGCCGGATTTTTTAACAGGATGTAACCGCGCTCCGCACCCGTCAGCCGGATAACCTCGTCCATCGCCTGTGTCAGCACCGCGTCAAGATCAAGCGACGAGTTCATCAAAGTCGCAGTTTCCGCCAATGACCGCAGTTGGACAAGCTCGATCTGGTCGCTGTTCGCACGTTCCATCAAACGGTCAAGCCCGCTCTCGATGGTTTTCAGATTTTGCATCGGGCCGCTGGTAGGGAAATCCACGCCGAAGCGCTGTAATATCTTCTGCTGATTATCCAGCAGCGCCGATGCCTGATTGACGAGCGTTCGCAAGCGGCGCAGTTCGCTCGTCATCGGTGGTGAATAGACGTTAACATTCGCATCAAGACCGTTTGGGATGGCGTTGGCGGGCGTGGTCATCAACCGGGCACTTTCATTTGGATAAAGCCGCAGGTTAGCGGCACGTAGGGGTAATCTTACAATAGCGTAAGTATTGAAAGATTATAGCACGGAACTGTCTTAATAGTCATCTTTTGGTAGTAACGCGCATTTGTTTGCTAAGAGGCGCTGCGTTAGACTCTATGTTTGAGCGATTAGCAGTTAGCTTTAAGCCATTTGTAAGCACAAGAACGCGAACATTCACGGATAAAATCACGTGAAGCAGAGCGGCGGCGGCTTACAGAAATGGCATTTCGAGCTAAGAGCTAACAGCTAAAGGCTTACAGCTTAGGGTGCGAGGAGACGGAAATTTGCGAACGTATGCGAAAGTTTACCTGTCGCTGGTATTTCATAACCACCAGCCTGTCGGCAATTTTGACAGCGTATTTGCCGAAGGCCATGACAAAAGTTACCTCAAACTGGTTGAACTTTTGGAGCGTCACCCTAAAATCCACGTCGGGATGCACTTCTCAGGCCCCCTGCGTGATTGGATAGTCGCCAACCGCCCCGAACTTTTCGAGCGTGCGCGTAAGCTGGTGGAGCGCGGCCAGCTTGAAATCCTCGGCGGTGGCTATTACGAGCCGATTCTGGTCATGCTCAGTGACGAGGATAAAGTCGGCCAGATGAAGATGCTCAACGAGGCCGTTGAAAAAGACTTCGGCGCGCCCCCTGCGGGGATGTGGTTAGCCGAGCGTGTGTGGGAGCCGTCGCTGGCCAAACCCATCGCAGAGGCCGGCCTGCGTTACACGATTGTCGATGACACCCATTTGATCTCAGCAGGTTGGAGCAGCGATGAACTGCACGGCTACTTCGTCACCGAAGAACAAGGGCATACGCTCAATATCTTCCCAACCTCGACACAGATGCGTTACATGCTGCCATGGAAAGAAGTGCCGGAGATTATGAGCTGGCTGGAAAGCCTGATTGATCGCAAGCGCGAGGGCAATCCGCCGCTGGTGTTCATGGGCGACGATGGCGAAAAGTTCGGTTTGTGGCCGGGTACGTATGAGCGCGTGTGGGAAGGCGGCTATATGGACGCCTTCTGCGAAGCGGTGGAAGCAGCATCGGAATGGCTGCAAGCCGTAACGCCCACCGAGTATATGAGCTTGTTTCCGGCGCTCGGACGCACCTATATGCCAGCGGCTTCTTACCTCGAAATGGCTGAATGGTCGCTGCCAGCCGAACAGTCCTACGAACTCTCCACGCTGCGCCACCAACTCGAACATGAACTCGACGCCAAACGCTCCAGCGATCCAACGCGAGCGGCACAGCTCGAAGCGATTTTGCGCTACCTGCGCGGCGGTTTCTGGCGCAACTTCTTCGTCAAATATCCCGAAGTCAACCATATGCACAAGCGCGGCATCTTCACCAGCCGCCGCGTCAAT
>JACMMD010001065.1 GCA_014379235.1 Anaerolineae bacterium | reverse complement strand
GTTCAGCATCATGGCCGAACCGCTCGAAGTCCATCACATCACGCACAGCAAAGCCGAAAAGCTCGAACGGGTCATAGCGGCTATGTCCGCCGCCGGCCTCAAGCCGCCTGAAAATTTTCTACATCGCTACCCCGAAGAACTCTCCGGCGGGCAGCGTCAGCGCGTGGTCATCGCCAGCGCCTTGATTCTGAATCCGAAACTGCTGGTCGCAGATGAACCTGTATCCATGCTTGACGTGTCGATTCGCGCCGAGATTTTGAACCTGCTGCGCCAACTGCGCGACGAGCGCGGCATCAGTATCTTGTATATCACGCATGACCTTGCGACGGCGGGCTATTTCACGGATCGCATCGCGGTGATGTACTTGGGGCGCATCGTTGAGATCGGTCCGACTGCCGAAGTCTTGACCAATCCGCAGCACCCCTACACCCGCGCCTTGCTGTCCGTTGTGCCTGTGCCCAACCCCCGCCGCCGCCGCAAACGCGAGATTTTGCACGGCGAAATCCCCAACCCCATCAACCTACCAAGCGGCTGTCGCTTCCACCCGCGCTGCCCGGATGTCATCGAAGCCTGTGCAACCATCGACCCCACGCTGCTGCCAGCAAATGGTTCGGCCCATCACTGTGCAGCCTGTATGCTCGTCGGGAAAGTGCGGACGTGATGGCCTTGCCCTTTGGTACAAACCATCATAGTCCATGCGGCCATGTTGGGCGCGGCAGTCTCGGTATAGAATAAGGTTATTCAAAAAAACTTTTATTCTCGCTTTGCTGCCTTGCGCGAACGGGCAACCTCTCACAAAGACCACAAAGGTTTATAGCACTCTTATGTCCGGTTATATTCGTCTGCTCCGCGATAATCCGAATTATGCTCGTCTCTGGCTGGCGCAGTGCGTCAGCTTACTTGGCGACTGGTTCAACACGATTGTGCTGTCCACGCTGGTCACGCGCTACAGCAATGGTTCCGGCATCGCATTGAGCATCTTTTTGCTGGCCCGTTTTCTGCCGCCGCTCATCGTCAGCCCTTACGCGGGTGTACTCGTAGATCGTTTTGACCGCAAGCGCCTGCTGATTTTCAGTGACCTGAGCCGCGCTGTCATCGTCATCCTGTTTCTGCTGGCCAACACGCCCGATAAGCTGTGGCTGATCTACCTGCTAACGACGTTCCAGTTCGCTATGTCGGCGATCTTCGAGCCGGGCCGCAACGCCATCCTACCGAGCCTCGTGAAGCAAGATGATCTGCTCAAGGCCAATACGCTCGGCAACGTCACATGGTCACTGATGCTGGCCGTCGGCGCAATCGCAGGCGGCTTGGTGCAGGGTATCTTTGGCGATGCCTTCGCACTCGGCGTTGATGCGGCATCGTTTTTGATCTCGGCGCTGTTCATGATGGGCATCAGAATGCCGTCGCAACCGATAGAGGAAAGCGCCGTTTCGCACACGCCAGTCGAAGCGACCAAAGAGGATAAATCCAAGCGCACTTTTGGCGAAGCGCTGCGCTACATCGCCCAGAACCCGTTCACCGCCGCCGTACTGCTGGTGAAAGCAGGCGGCAGCCTCGGCAACATCGACGCGCTGATCGTCATTTACGCCACGCAGATTTTTGTGGTCGGGCAAGGTGGCGGCGGCTCGATTGGTATTCTTTATTCGTTCTTCGGCATCGGCGCGCTGCTCGGCCCGGCGATTCTCAACCGTTTCAGCGATGGTACGCCGCGAGTCCTACGCCGTCTGATTATCGTGGCCTATGCGTGGATGATGATCGCGTGGCTGCTCTATGGGGCAGCACCAACTATGCTGCTCGCCGGAATCGCGCTGACCCTGCGCGGCATGGGTGGCTCGGTCTACTGGACGTATAGCTCCGTCATCTTGCAAAAGACCGTGCCCGATCACTACTTGGGGCGGCTTTTCTCGGTGGATATGGGCGGCTTCTATCTGTCTACCGTCCTCAGCACAGTGCTGACAGGCGTACTGCTAGAGATCAACACGCTGCCCATCGGCGCGTTCTTCGGCGCAAACCCTAACGGCGTTACATCGCTGCTGCTGCTTCAGTTGCAGCAAAATGGCATTCGCCAAGTGTCATTCACATGGGGGTTATTGTCGCTTATACCACTCGTTTTGTGGTCAGCCGCTGTCTATATGATGGAGCGCCACCGCCGCTACGAAACCGCCTTAGCCAGCGCCTAATCAAAACGGATCGCATACTTAATCACGGCTTCCGAGTGGTCACGGATGGCATCAAAGATCGTTGCCCCTTGCTCGAACGGTAAAATCGGGTCGATCAAACCTAACGCCGGAAGCCGTCCTTTTCGCAGCATACTGGCAAGTGTGTCATAAGCACGCCAGCGATCCCAACGCGGATAATCACGCGGCACATGCCCCCAACCGCAGCCGTGCGGCACGATCATCGTCAGGCGATTGTGATGCCACTCGCGCCCCAGCCATAAGCTGTGTGCCTCGCCCTGATAGAAGCCCGCTGAACACACCGTGCCAGCCATGCGGGCGCAGCGGATAGCCGTTTGCAGCGCTTGATAGGCTCCGCCGAGTTCAATCGCCACATCGACGCCCGCACCGCCTGTGAGTTGATGTGTCCGTACCGCGACATCTTCTCCGCGAGGGTCGAGCGCGTAATCCGCACCAAGCTTTAACGCCAATTCTCGCCGCTTGACTACGAGGTCGATACCGATCACCGTTTCCGCGCCGGACTCTCGCGCCATCGCCACCGCCAGCAGCCCCAACGCGCCTAGTCCAATCACCGCCACGCTGTCGCCATAGCGCACGTTCGACTCGCGGACGCAGTGGAAGGCCACGAACGCTGGCTCTATGCACAGCGTCGCCAACGGGTCGATGTCACCAAGCGCCCACAGGCGCTCCTGTTCGCACACGTTGGTCTCGCGGATGTCCATCAGCCCGAACACCTTAGCTCCCACCTGCCAGCGCGTGACGCCAGAGCCAACCGCGATCACCGTGCCAACCCCCGTCGTGCCCATCGGCCACGGTGCCTCTCGCGTAGGCAGTGACACCGCGCTGTCATCTTCGACAAATAGGCGCAAGCTCTCATCAAATCGCTGGCCGCTGAACGAGCGGTTATCGAACTGCGCCGTCGTCGTGCCATGTTTGCCCGATGCCAGTTCGGTTTTGACCAGCACTTGATTGGCTGTCAGCGCGGGGTCTTCGTAGTCCAATAGTTCAATCTGATACGGGCCAGTGATGGCTAATCGGCGCGGCATAATATATTCCTTTTCATAATTTCCTAGGGGCATTCAAGTCCCTCCCTGCTTGCGGGGAGGGATTTAGGGAGGGGTTCAAAAGGCATATTTATCAATTTACTGCGCCTGTT
>JACMMD010001064.1 GCA_014379235.1 Anaerolineae bacterium | reverse complement strand
TAGGGATTGCTGCCGATGCTCTCCTGTCCGGCGTGATACAGCGCATGGAGATAACCGAGATCGTGAAAATAGGCCGTCGGGCGCGGCTCACTGCTGCCGCTGAGGCGGCGCGTGATGTGCAGCACTTCGCGGCACTGCTGATAGGCCAATCCAACACGCTCGACACCCCGAAGTGGGGCGCTCACGCCAAGCCGTAAGCGCCCCGATTGGCCACCGTTCGCGCCGGACTGCGAATGGATGCGCTCGGCCAGTGTCTTGAGGTCTTCATCAGCGCGAACGAGCAGCATCACCTGACCGGAGAACTGACCGACCACCGCCGGCCAGTCATAGGTCGCCGCCAAGCGGTTGACGCGGCGGTACAGTTGCAGCAGTCGCTGTGAGGTTCGATCATCGCTTTCGACCAGCAGCATGACGTAAGGCTGGCGCAAATCAACGCCATAACGCAGGGCTTGATCGACCAGAACGGCCTCGCGGCTACTGTCGCCTTCCATCAATTGGGCTAAGAGTGTGCCTTTCAGCGAGGCTTCGGCGCTCTGGACGGCCTCTTGATGCAGCAGCATCAACGCGGCGATGGTCGCGCCGCTTTCGATGGCCATCTGGTCGAGGTCAGACAAGGGGCGGTCATCGGCGATAATCCACATATAGCCGTAAACCTCGCCGTGAACCACAATCGGCGCGAGAATACGTTCCATCTCTAGTCCAACATCGGCCATCTGCGGAATGAACACGGGTCGCAGCGTGCGCCGAATCTCTGGCAGCACATCGCGTTCTTCCAGCGCTCGCAATAGGCGCGGGTCAGTGCGACCTTCGCTCAAGGTGTAGCGGCGCGCCTCGTCGATCTCCGCGATGTTGGCGCTGGCCAAAGCCTCGAAGCGCTCATTCTCGATGCTGATGCTCTGCCCGATCAACTGCGCCATCGTGTTGGCCAGTTCTTTGAGTCCGCCGCCTTCGAGCACCAACTGAGTCAGCGTCTGGTGGATACTCAAGGCACGCCGAACCAGCGCCATATTCTCCTGCGTGATGCGCTCGTTGGTAGCTTTGGCGATGTCTACGAAACGCGCTTCGTATGGGATTTCGATGAGCGGTACGTCGTTCTGTTCGGCCACTTCGCGCAGGCTGTCCGGTGCGTGAGCCATGAAACGCCCTACCGCTAAGGCCAGCGCGGCCACGCCTTTATCAGCCAGCGCTTGCATGTATTGGCGCTGGCCCGGCGCATCCTGCGGCATGTTGATCGGCGTCGTCAGGACGAGTTCGCCGCCGTTGAGCCACGTTGCAGCGTCCGGTACGCTGGCCACATGCACCCATGCCACCGAACGCAGCAGTCCGCCGCTTCCGGCCACCACCTGCGCGCCGGAGAACTCATCCATTTGTAGCGCATCGGAAACGGTTAGCATGTAGCGGTTAGCCTTTAGCTGACAGCGATCAGCCAATACAAAAGCCTATCACAACGGTTCAAAGGGTCAGAGGTACAAGGAAGGACTTTTGATTTTGAAAACCGAAGAATTCATTCTCCGGCTAGAAGGCTGCCTGTATTCCACTCGAACCTCGTGCCTCGAACCTTCTTTTACTCGATACTTTCTAGTGAGTCTACCATTCCCGCCGTGCTTTTGTGTTGGTGTTCTCAAACGCAGCCGGGCCGTTCACCACGGATGTTCGTTGCCTTGCCAATCGAGGAAGCGCCCCGCATCGGCTGGAGTGAGGCTATCAACCACGCGCAAGATACCCGCGATAGATTCTTCGGGCATCAGTTCGGCATCCGAGCCGCCCATATCAGTTTGCACCCAACCGGGATTGATAACTACATTGATGATGCCAAATTCGAGGACATCAAACGCGAAAGATCGCATGAACATATTGAGCGCGGCTTTGCTGGTGGAGTAGCCATAACTGCCGCCCGTGGTCTTGTCGTGCAGCGAACCGCGCCCCGATGAAATGCTGACCACTCGCGGCGCGTCACTGGCTTGCAACAGATCGAGGTAGCGCTGCGCGATCATCAACGGCGCGACAGCATTCACTCGCAGCATGAACAGCAGCCGTTCGTCGTCTAATTGACCGAGGACACGATACGCATTCACGTCGCCCACGTTTTTACTGATCGCGCCGATTCCGGCATTGTTGACCAGCAAGTCCAACCGATCTGTGTGTTCTCGCACTCGTTGATAAGACGCCTCGATAGAGTCTTTATCAGCGACATCAAGCGGGACAATGGTGAGTTTATCGCCGTAGGCCGCTTGCAAATCGACTAACGCGGGTGCATCCGCCGGAGCGCGAACGGTGGCGAAAACCGTATCGCCGCGCTGTAAACACTGTCGCGCAAATTCCAGCCCTAAGCCGCGCCCCGCGCCTGTGATGAGAGTTCGCTTCATGTTATTTGTTAGCCTTCAGCAATCAGCTAGTCAGCCGTCAGTAAAGGCAAAAGCATATCACAAGGGTACAAAGGGACAAGGATACAAAGAAAGCCATTAGCGTTTAGCTGTCAGCCTCTAGTCCCTAGCTGTTAGGCTCTAGCTTTTACTCGAACCTCGAATCTTTTTACTCTGTACTTCCCTAGTACCACTTGAACTTGCGGAAAAGCACCAGCACACCTGCCACCAACACAACCATAAGCACCAGTACGAACCACACGCCCCACTCAGCATCGAACGGCGGCCATGTCTTCAAGAAGTTCATGCCGTAGAAGCCGCTGATGACCGTCAGCACGCCGATGGTAATCGTGATGACGGCCAACTGATTCACCACGCGGTTGAGGCGGTTCGATACTGACGACTGGTAGAGGTCGATCAAGCCCGTGAGAATATCACGGAAGGCATTCACGGAGTCGTTGATGCGAATCAGGTGATCGTAGACATCGCGCAGATAATATTCGAGTGCGCCATAGTTGATATACGCATGATCTTTATAGGTGAGGATGTTGAACATATCGCGCTGATGGCCGACTACGCGCCACATTTCGCTCAGGGTGCGCTTAAGGCGAAACATGCGGTTGAGAAGTTCTTGCTTTGGCTGGCGCAGGACTTCTTCCTCAAGTGATTCAATCTCACCGTCGATGTAATCCAGCACCGGAAAGTAGCTGTCCACAACCGTATCGACCAGCATGTACAACAGATAGCCTGACGAGAGGATGGTGAAGCGCCCGACGCGCACGATCTGTTCCTGTGCCGCCGTGATAAGCGCCACATTCTCGTTGTGTACGGTGACTAAGAATTCGTTGCCTATGAACACATCTATCTCGTTGAACGCCGCTTCGTCACCGTTGATGGCGGCGCTGTTCATGATAATGAACAGATGGTCAGGAAATTCTTCGACCTTCGGGCGCTGGCGCTGGTTGCGTGTGTCCTCGATAGCCAGCGGATGAAAGTGGAACAGGTCGCGCAGCAGCGCTAAATCCGTCTCGCTAGGGGTGGTGATGTCTACCCAAACGACGCTGCCCGATTCGGCCAGCAGCGCGGGCAGGTTATCAACCTCCCCTTCGTGAACCCCGTTGGCCGTGAAAACGTTGACTTTAATCACGCTTGTTCTCCTGAATATTCCGTAGGCGGCGCATCAACTAACTTTACGGGACGCAGCAAACTGCGGTCAAAAGCAGCGATATTTGCCGGGTCGATGCGTTCAAGCTCGGCGCGAACGCGGGCAGCGT